>CALUPI010000042.1 GCA_944322645.1 uncultured Ureaplasma sp. | reverse complement strand
TCAATTGCACTTTTTACTTCTTCAACTGACATTTTATCATAAAGAGTATATTTAGTAATTTCAACAACTCTATCTTGAATACTTTTAATTGGAATTGCTAAATAACTTTTTCTTAATGCAAATAATTTTCTTAATGCAATATATATTTTCTCTACATCATAGTCTTCATCTTTTACCGCATTTTTTAAATCTACTTTAAACCTATACACTTCTTCATTATCTTTTGCAAAATTAAAACCTCTTTTTGCATCTTCTGAGCTATATGCCCCACCTTCAGTAAATATTACACTTTTATAGACATTTAAAGCATCTTGGTCTTCAAAATAACATTCCTCAAACGGGAAATAATATTTAACAATAAGTTTAGGATCATTTAATAACTCACCTACAAATATACGTTCTAAATCAATATCACTTAATTCTTCTGGATAAATCCCTGTATCCTCGTTTTTTTCCTCTACAAGTTTTTCCTCTTCTTCATTATCTTGTGAATTTTTTAATTCATCTATTTTTTTATATGCAGCCATATAATCTTTATTTAATAATTCATCTTTTATCTCATCTATTATTTTTTTATTTTTTTCAGTAACTTTAATATTATCTAATATTTCATATATAGCTTTAATTCTTTCTTCTTCCATAATACAAATCCTTTCTAAACCACAAAATTAATTTTATATATTTTTAGGCAAGGAGAATTTATCTTCCTCCTCCACCACCTCCGGCCACCGGCCACCTCCGACCGCCACCAGAGAATCCGCCTCCACCTCCAGAAGTAGACGAATACGCCGATGACATCGAACTACTAATTGCATTTGAAAAGCTATTTGAAAAATCTGTATGTATCATTAAATACATATATGGATATGTACTAATATTTATATTATTATCTATATCTGGATAAACTATCTTTAATTGTTTTAATACTTTATCTGCTATTCCAAATGCTGTTGCATAAACTAAAAACTCTTCCCATATTGCAATTTCTGGTATTTCTTTTTCATTAAGTAAAGAAAATTCCTCCATATATTTTTTAAGCCCTTTCCACTTTTCACATTCATTTAATCCTTCTTTTGTAAATACATTAATCTTGTATAAAGCAATTCCTGTAACTACAATATTTATAATTGCCATTACAATAGGAATAAGTGAAATTGCAATTTTCCCTATAACTTCCATTGTAAGCATAAATACAAGCATTCCAAATACAAAAGTTGCAACAACTGAAAATACTTGCTCTATAGACTCTTTTTCATATTGTTTTTTATTTTTTTCATCTATTAATTTAATATCTATTAACTTATCTTTAACACTATTTCTTATATCTTCTTGCATATTTAATAATTTTACTGATGATGTTTTTTTAATAAAACCTTCTAATTCTTTAACTGTTATTTTTGTAGTTTTATTTTTTTCAAATGCAGATATTAAAAATTTTCCAATTGTTTTTTCATCTTTATTTTCTAAATTTGTTAATCCATCTTGATTTAACAAATTAATATATATATCTTCTTTTTTATGTCCATTGTTTTGAACTTCTATTTCTATATACTTTTCTAATGCAAATTTTAACAATGTTGCTGAAAATATTTTACCAATATCATTTGGCTGTATGTCTGTTTTTGTCTTTCTTAGCAAGTATATAGCTTCTCCAGGTGATGCATCTTTTCTCGGTGTTTCTCTAAAATAGATTATATCTTCAGTTGGCTTATTTATTTTTCTATTTCTTATTACTTTTATTTTTCTTATTATATTTAAAAATAGTAAAATAGAAATTAATGCTACAGCTATGTACACACCTATTTCATATAATTTTTTCTGGTCTCTTAACCTATTTGCTTCTTCTGCCCATACTTTCTCTTCTTCTAAAACGGTGTTTAATATGGAATAATTATATGTCCTTGTAATATTATTATTTAAAACATATTTTGGAAATAAAGTTCTTATTTCTACATATACACCTGATTTAAAATTATTAATTGTAAATTCTATTTTATCTAAATCTGTTGCATATATTTCTCCATTTAAACCTTGTGTATGTCCCCATACGCGTAATTCATCTTTGTTTTCTACTTTAGATGGTAATGTTATTGTTCCTACAATATTTTTTGCATCTATTTCAAAATCTTCACCTACAAATTGCCAATAAAACTCATTATAATCTGAATAACTACTTACGGCTCCTTCTACTAAATATGAGATTTCATAAACTCTTGTATCACTTCCATCATCTAATCCTACTCCCCACGCAATCTCAAAATTATTATCATTATTAATTAGACCATAATAACAATCTTTTGTTACATGATACATTAGTTTTGAAGTTTCAGTAAAATCTTTGTTTATTCCATTTGTTATTTCTTTTACTTTTACATCTTTAATTCCTGTATACTTTTTTTCGTCAGTTTTAAAAGTTTTAAATAATGTATTTGTGTCTTTTATGTTGATATTCCAAGTTTCAGTAACTTCCATATCTCCATTTTCTAAAATTTTTGTATCAAATTTTAAATTATTTAGATATAAATTAGATGCCGCATCAGATTTATTTCCTAGTATTATAAATAATAGTAAAAATATTAAACTAATTATTACTTTTTTAATTTTTTTCATTTTCATTCCCCTTAATTTTATCTTTTACTTTTTTAATTCTTATATTTATATCATCTGGTAAATTTTCTAAATATGGTATTTTTTCATTTTCAATTTTATATTTTTCTTTTAATTTTAATATTCTTCTTACACTTTTATCTATTTTATATGGTTTTATTTTTCCACTTTTTATTATTTTATCTAATATTTTTTCATCTTTAGGTTTATATTTAAATAAAACAATATCATTTCCAGCATTAAGTGCTTTTTTTAGTGCTCTTTTTCTTCCATATAAAATTCTAACTGCTTTCATTCTTATATCATCTGTTATTATAACTCCATTAAATTTTAATTTTTTTCTTATATATTTTCTAACAAAACTTTTTGACATAGATGTCGGATACCCATGTGTTACATGCTTTATTCTCAAGTGACCTACAAGTAATACATCTGCTCCATTTTCTATTGCTTTTTTAAATGGTATTATATCTTCTTTTTCTAATTTTTCATTTGCTTCTTCTATTACAGGAAGAGTGATATGTGAATCTTTTTTTGTTGCTCCATGACCTGGATAATGCTTTATTACTGGTACTACATTATTTTCTCTCATCTCATTTATGTAGATTACCCCACTTTTACAAACTTCATCTACATTTTCGCTAAATGCTCTATCTCCTATTGCATGGTTTTCTTTAAATCTTTTTATATCAAGTACTGGTGCAAAATTAAAGTTAAACCCAGTTTTTCTTAGTAACTCACCTGTTATTTTACTTGCTTCTTCTACTAACCCTGCTTTTGATAAATCACTTGCAGATGGCAAATTTTCAAAATCAGAAGGCATTCTATTTACCCTTCCACCTTCTTGGTCTATTGCTATAAATAGTGGTATTTTAAGTTCATTTCCTAATTTTCTTAATTCATTTACTACTTTGTTTAATTCTTTATAATCTTTATAGTCTTGTTTATATAAAAGAACTCCACCTATTTTATATTTTAGAATTAGTTTTTTTACATTTTCTATATGAACTGGGTTTCCAATTCCAACCATTAGCATTTGACCTATTTTTTCTTCAATTGATAAATTTTCTAATTTTTCCATTATTACCTCTAAACTTTTTTCTACATTATATAATA
>CALUPI010000041.1 GCA_944322645.1 uncultured Ureaplasma sp. | reverse complement strand
ACATTTAAAAAGAGAAGAATATTACAAATATAATGATTTTGCTATTCTGTACAGAATGAATACACAATCAAGAGCAATAGAAGATATTTTAAGAAGAGAAAATGTACCATATAAAATAATAGGTGGTCTAAAATTCTATGAAAGAAAAGAGATTAAAGACATAATTGCATATTTAAGATTAATACAAAATCAAAATGATAATTTAAGTTTAAGAAGAATAATCAATGAGCCAAAACGTGGAATTGGAAAAACAAGTTTAGATAAGATAGAAGCAATTTCTAACGAAACAGGAATTCCGATGTATGAAATAATAAAAAAAGCAAATGAATTTGGTTTAAATAGAGTATTTTTAGCTTCAAGAGAGTTTATAAATGGGATAGAAGAATTAAAAGCAAAAAAAGACGAAATGCCTATTTCAGAATTAATAAAAGAAACTTTAAAGAAAACAGGCTATATAAAAGCTCTTCAAGATGAAAATACGATAGAGGCAGAAAATAGATTACAAAACTTAGATGAATTTTTAACAGTAGCAATAGAGTTTGAAGAAGAAGAGGCTGAAAATGGATTAAGTCAATTCTTAGAAGGTATAACTTTATCTAGTGATATTGATGATTTAGAAGAAGGAGCAGATTTTGTAACATTAATGACATTACATAGTGCTAAAGGATTAGAGTTTCCAGTTGTATTTTTAGTAGGAATGGAAGAGGGAATATTCCCAGGATATAAATCAATATCAGAGCCAAAAGAACTTGAAGAAGAAAGACGTCTATGTTATGTAGGAATAACAAGAGCAAAAGAACATCTATTTTTAACTTGTAGTAAACAAAGAACAATATTTGGTTCAACTAGTTATAATCAAATATCAAGGTTTTTACAAGAAATACCAGAAGAGTTACTTGAAGGTTATGAAGAGGCTTTTGGAGAAACTACTAATAAAGATAGAATGTTCAAAGATAGTTCTTATAATTGGACATATGGTAATAATGCTGGAAAAGTTAAAAGTTATAAAATAGAAGAAAAAGAACCAGTGTTGGTAGGAAGTAGCAAAAAAGATAACAATAATAATTTTATGTTTAGAACAGCAGAAAGTTTCTTAAGCAATTTAAATAAAAAGAAAAGCGAAAATAATGTTGATTTATCAAAATATAAGTCAGGTGTAAGAATACTCCATAAGAAATTCGGAGAAGGTACAATAGCCAATGTAGAAGCGGAAGAGGACGATTTAAAAGTAGATATTAATTTTGATAAAGTAGGACATAAAAGATTAATGGCTAAATTTGCTAATTTAGAAATAATAAATAATTAGAAGGAAAAAATGTGTATGGAAAAGTTAATTGTAGATATGGATGATGTAATAACAGAAAATGGTTTTATTAGAATGATAAACGAGTTTTTATGTGCTAACTATAAACCAGAAGATGCTAAAAGTTACTATATAAATGACCTTATCCCTAAAGATAGGTTAGATGAGTGGGTTAATTGGTATTCTACTAAAAATGTATATGATTATGTGAATATGATAGAAGGTGCAAAAGAAACTTTAGAAAAATTAAATGAAAAATATGATTTATATATAGCAACAGCATATGTATTTCGTGATGCACCAAAAGTCTCAGGAAAAACTCTAAATGACAAATATAATTATTTAATGGAAAATTTACCATTTATAGATCCACATAAATTTATATTTATTTCTAATAAGGATTTATTAGAAGCAGATATAAGAATAGATGATAGCCCTAAAAAATTAACGGGAAAAGCAAAATTAAAATTACTTTTTACAGCATATCATAATAAGAACATTAGTGATGAAGAATTAAGCAAAAATAATTTTATAAGAGTAGATAGCTGGAAAGATGTAGAAAAAATATTATTGTAAAATATGCCTTCCTCTTAGTAGTTTGAGGAAGGTATTTTCGTGATTTTTGTAAAGAAATTGACAAAAGCAGTTTTTTATAGCATTATTAATATACTTTTTAATCTTATTTTTAAATTATATGGGTATTTCTTCCCACATTTCATTAGAAAATATTAAAAATGTAAGAAAGGATGTGATTAAGAAAGAAAAATAGAGAAAATTATATAAAAACAAACTACTTTACCAAAGAATAAACATTGAATGTAGAATAAAAACATATTAAAATGGAGGTAGATATAATTGAAGGAATTTACAGAAAAAGATTTTTTTAGAGCAATGAACTTATTTCCTGGATTAATTAGTACTTTAAAATTTGCTGAAGAGAGTGAAGAATATAATTTTGGTGATATAGATGAAGAAGTAGAAATACATAATGAACATGATAAACTATATAAAGCTATTTTAACTAGACCAAAGGAAATGGAATATGTAATAAGGAAAGTTACAAAAATACAAGAAGACTTAGACATAATACCAGTAAGAAACGAACTAATTACGTTAGATTTTAGAGGGAAGCAAGCAGACATAATATATAAGCTAAGAGATAAAGAAGTTTATTTTTTATTAGAACATCAGTCAACACAAGATGAAGATATGTCATATAGAGTATTAGAATATGAAACACAAATAATGAATAATAGTTTTACTATGCATGAATTTAAACAAAGATTCAAAGCAAAGGTAATAACAATAGTGCTATTTACTGGAATAGGTGGCTGGAAAGGAGCAAAAAGTATAGTAGAAATACAAGAAAGGTTTGGATACAAAATAAATGCCACAGCTAACTATGATGGAATAGGAGAGTATAATGTATTAGATATAAATAAATGTATAAAAGAAGAATTATTAAAAGATGACACATTATTAAGTAAAACAATGTTATTAGAAAAGGTAAGGCATGAAGATGAATTAATAGAAGTATTGGAAGAAATAATACCAACTATAAAAGATGATGAAAGAGCACAAATGATAGCGATAATAAGATATATTTTGCTAAAAGACTTAGGAAAAGAAGAGGCTAAAAAATTCATAAAAAAATTAGAAGG
>CALUPI010000040.1 GCA_944322645.1 uncultured Ureaplasma sp. | reverse complement strand
GCCAAGGCCCTGGACGACCGGCTCTCGGCAACTCCCTCCTGTGGCGACGCCTACCTCTATTACGCGGCCGCCCTTCTGCTCCCGTCCCTCCTGGGTGCCCCTCCTGAACAAACAGGGCAGGAGGAGGACGGGGCCCCGCCCCTGGGGCAGCCCCTTCTCCCGCCCCGTTCGCTGGAGGATCGTCTGAAGGCCAGTCTGCCGCCGCGGGACAGTGTCCTTGGGGACATGGAGGCCGGCAGTCTGATCCAGTTCATGGACGAGCTGGTGGCGCCCTGCGCGGCAGAGTTCACGGCCATTTATGAGCAGTATTTTCGGCAGTATGGAAACAAGACTGTCTCCGAATTGGCCGCTGACTGCGCCGCGATGCCGGAAGCGGAGCGGCAGACCGTCTTGTATGAACTGCTGATTCACCCGTTTGCCTCTCTGGAGGAGCATCCCAACAAACGGTATTGCCTAACAGGACGGTACACATAAAACAACATAAGATTGTTTTCAAAAAAACAGTGTAGCTTCCGGTTATGTCGTTTCTTCTTTTTATAGGTTATTCAGCAAAGACTTGGGAAGTATTCCAAGGGCATAGGAAATGTCTATCCGTTAACTACCGAGGATACTTTAACTAAAATGTCCATTTTTCAAGTTCGCATAATTCAAGGATATTAACACATGGAACGCCAAGATCTTTACATACATAAGGGATTTTTTTGCTTGAATCTTTATTTTCTTCAGTAATAACTGTTAGAGAATATTTTATAGCAGTAGCAATTAGAAACGCATCACCTGATGATTTTAATTGCTTAAAATCAATCAATTGGGGGTTTGATGTTACAACTGTTGTTACATTCTTTTGAATCAATTCGTCTATCTGAAGAATCGTACAATTACAGTCCTTTAGCCACTTTTGTATCGGTTCATCACTAATTTCCTCGAATATTTCTGAACATGTTACAATTACACTTGCTTTTACCAAGTTATCAATGTTTCTCCACAGTTTTTCATAAATTCTTCTACGATATTGTCTATCTTCTTTTTGTGACAAAATAGCACAGGTATCTATTATGTATTTATATGGAGGTTTATCGTCAAATAAGTTTAACTGTTCCATTGCGATACCTCCCTCAAAATATTGGAGATATGCTTTTGGTCTATTCTCAAATATCTTGCAATGTCTTGCCTATCAACGAGCCCTTCGCCATATCCATGGTATAAAGTTTGACATAAACTACCACTTGTCTTGTCAATAGTTTCCAAAAGAATATTACGGAACCCCTTATTTCCACTAGCTTTTCTTTTCTCTCTTTCTATCTCTTTTTCCATATCAAATGTTCGTTTGAATTCTAAAATAAATGTATCATATTCGGGTTTGCTAATTTCTCCAACATCTAAAAGCCTTCTCGAGATTACTTCTTTACTAACAGAAAAAACATCTGCTAAAGAAGCAATATTATCCTCTGTAAAATCTTTTATCTTGCGATTTTTAACCAAGGTCATAATTGCCTGCTCTGGAACTAAGACTTCTCCTGCAACAGCGTTACAAAATACTTCTTCTTGTTGTGCAGAAAAAGAAGTTACCATATCATTACACATTGTAGATTGACGCTTAATAATGTGAACAAGTTCATGAATAATTGAAAACGTTTTTGCAGGGTATCTGTCATCATTATTTATTCCAATAATAGGATATATGTCGTTGTAGATAGCTACACCACGTGCAATTTCAGTATCCACACCTGAAAATCCTTGAATAAACACTCCTTGCTTTTCTATTTTATTTCTTATATATAAATAAAATTTTCTTTTGCTCGGTAATGAGCATTGATCCTTCAATTCTAACTTGAATATCTGCCTTATTGAGTCGGCCCACTGTTTAACATCAGTACCAACAATTGAAAGCGAAAAGGCCGGCAAAGACTCCTGTAATTCATTTTTTGTGCTTATTAGCAATTCACGTGAGTAAAGTAAATCCATAATAGCCAAGTTTAACGAGCTATCATCGAAACTTCCATTTCCCCGTATAGTCCGCATGTTATACATTTTAGGAATATGCTGTAGTTTGATGTCTTTTGCATTCATATATAAACCCGCAAATGGTATGTGAAAGCATTTTGCAATTGTTTTCGCTTGAAGGCAAGTTGGAAAATTACAAGAATTGATATCTTCCCACAGCAAATATTTCTTTTCATCATATTTAGTGATTCGCTCAATATATGGAAGTGTGATTCCAATATGTTCTCGTAAATATTTTAATGTTTCTTTATTTATCAAAGCACGAACAACCATAATCACTCCTCCTTAAATTAGCATTACATTTATATTGTACCATGTCTAACATAACAAAAGAAAGTAATTTATTAGGAAAACGGAGGTATTGTTATCGACGCGATACCCCCGTTTTTGCTGAAATCTATGTGGCAGACCGTCCTGTATGAACTGCTGATCCACCCGTTTGCCTCTCTGGAGGAGCATCCCAACAAACGGTATTGCCCCTAAGCCGCCGTCAAGTTCCTGAGCGGTACCCTGACGGCGGCGGGCGATGGGTCCCCCATCCAGGTGTGTTGGTGAACGGGTGTAGAACAGACGAGAGGGTACACGGAGGCAGGCCGGAAATGGCTGGGCTGGGCATGTGCTCCCCCTCTGGACCGGCCGCCCGAAAAACAATTTGTCAAAACGGAGGTAAACATCATGTTGAATCGAATCATTCTCAGTGGGCGGCTCACCCGGGACCCCGAACTGCGCCGGACACAGAGCGGCATCCCCGTCGCGTCGTTCTCTCTGGCGGTCAACCGGGACTTCAAAGACAAGGCCACCGGTGAAACGCCTGTGGACTTCATCGACATCGTCGCGTGGCGTCACACCGGAGAGTTCGCCGCCAACTACTTCGCCAAGGGCTCCATGGCCATGGTGGACGGGCGGCTCCAGATCCGGGACTGGACGGACCGGGAGGGCAACAGACGCCGTACCGCCGAGGTCGTGGCCAGCAACATCTACTTCGGGGACTCCGTCAAGAAAAAGAGCGCCCCCGCCCCCGCCGCGAACACCGATGCGACCCCGCCGGCGTCAGAGTTTGAAAGTGACGTGGACAGCGAACTCCCGTTCTGATGGGAAGGTGACGGCCCTATGACGGGG
>CALUPI010000039.1 GCA_944322645.1 uncultured Ureaplasma sp. | reverse complement strand
ACTGCTCCTAGTGCAACACCAGTGATTATTGTTGCAGATGAAAAACCAATTAAAGCAGATAATATTATTTTATTCTTTTTCATATTTAACTCTCCTATTAAGACAATCTTACTTTCTTATTAGCATAATATGCTAATGACATAAATAATATAATAATGGATAATTCAATGACAATTGAAGAAATTCATGAAGAATTATAAGGTTGAACTTCAATTGTAAATATTTGATTAAAGGAATGAAGGTCAAAACCATTATTTGCTAATCTCACCTCTACAATAGCTGAATTCATTGCTTTTAAATTGTCATATACATTATTTAAAAAGGCAACTGTTGGAACATTATTAGTACTAATATAATCAATTCAATCTTGTTGAGTATTAAGAGTTGTAATATTAAATTTAAACTTAAATGTTTCAGGATCACATTGAGTGTAAACACCATTGTTATTTAGAATAAAAGGAATGGAATTGTTTATATATACTAGATTCTTAGCAAAGAAATCAATATCTTTATTAGAAGCCAATAAGGCTGATTTATAAATAGTATCAATTGGGTAAGTTGTCCTTAATTTAGTTTGAAATTCATTTAATATTGCATTTGCTGAATCAATTAATACTAAATTAAAATAAGTATCATTATTGAATCATAAGTAATTAACTAATTGGGCTAATTCAGCAGAGATCTCTTGTGATATTAATCCAGTAATATTTGTTATATTACCAGATAAATATTGGGCATAATATCAAACATAAAATAAGTTAGAATCGCTATTACCTAATAGATCAAAAATAAAATTAATTTGCTTTTGATTCTTTAATTTATCAATATTTCACACTCCATCATAGTTGTTAATTAATGTATTATAAATTCCATTAACTTCTTCTTTATTTGAAGCAACTGTTGAATTGTTATTAACTACATTCTTTACACTATTTAATATCATATTAGTTAATTCCTCAGCATTCAAAGCAAAGAAATCATTATCATTCATATTTGTTAAAATATATGAATTATTAGAATTTAAATAATTTGATAGATTTACAAAATTACTTGGCACATATCTCGATAAACTACCTGAATACATTAAATAATTAGCTAAATTAACTTGATTATCAATTTGACTATATATAGCCTGTTGAGTGGCCATTGTGATATTACCAGGTATTAAATAGTTAAGCTTATTAACATAATTAATACTATTAGCAATATCCACATTAGTGTTGCATGCAGCATTTTGATCATAATTATAATTGTAAGCATACACACTATTAATTAACTTATTATTGACATCAAATTCATAAATTTTATCATATTGAACCTTAGCAGTTTTATCATTAATGTTTTTATTAATATTGTTACATTGATTTTGGTTGGATAATAGAAAATTGCTAACACAAGAAGTGATTGGTGCTATTAATACGACTAAAAGAGAAATAATTGGTGATCAAATTTTACCTAACAATAGTGATAATAAAATCAATATTGGGGTAAACACTAAAATATTAATAAATAATCCAACTAAGTTTGAAGTAAATATTGCTGCGATTGTATCTGTTTTAACATGTAATCCCAACATTGTAAATGTGGCAAATAATGTCATAATTGTCATTAAAATAGTACTTGATATTATAATAACTAATGTTTTTGCTCAAAACATTTGGTCTCTGAAAAAGTTCTTACCCAATAATTTAATATCACTTAAATTATGTTTATTTTCATTAAATAGTTTAATTAAAGTAAATAATAAAAAGATGATTAATATTACTTGTAAAATAATTGAGATAATAAAAGATGAATTAAATAAAAATTCGCTTCTTAAGTAATATGGTAGTATCACTGTCACAATTGATCCAATTGTTGCGATTACAGCTAATAAAATAAATACAATTGAGTTAAATAGTTGATAGAAGTAATATTTTATTAATTTATTTACTTGCTTCATCCTTAAATACCTCCAATTTTTCACTATTAATTTCATTATATTTTTTTATTAATTCGTCTCCATATACTGAACCGCTAAACTTTATTTGGCCATTATCAATAATTGTTGCTGAATCAATATATAGTTTTAATTCTTGTAAAATATGACTTGAAATTAAAATAGTCACACCTTGACGATTAAAATATTTTAGACACTCAAACAATATTTCTCTACCATGTGGATCTAAATAATTGGTAGGTTCATCTAAAATAATAAATTGAGGTGATTCTAACATTATTCGAACCAACTCTACTTTTTTCTTCTGTCCAGATGATAAACGATTAGGAGATTTATTGATGCAATCACCAATTTCAAATTCTTTTAATAAGTTTGCAATTTTTTCCTTAATAAATTTGTCATTATTGTTGATAACTTGATATTCATTTTTTAAATATTGATAAACTGTTAATCCAGTCGGAAACACAATCTCATCAGGAAAATATGAGACTACAAGATTGCTATTTTTTAAATTTAAGTAGTTTTTATTATTCACTAAAATTTTACCTGATTGATTTTCTAAAGCTTTTGTTAATATTTTTATTAAAGTAGATTTACCAGCACCATTTCCCCCAATTAAACCATGAAA
>CALUPI010000038.1 GCA_944322645.1 uncultured Ureaplasma sp. | reverse complement strand
ACTGTTAATATAGGAGATAAATTTGTTGAATAATTTCAGGCCGACGCACATTAATTAAGTAGTCAAGTTTTTCTTGATATTCTTTTACATCTTCTTGTGTAAGTAATCTTTTTTCATTGCTTGCCATATTAAACCTCATTTAAAAATAAAACTATATATAATTATACTAAATATATAATATCTTAAAATTATTTTTGTACTCTAACAACAGCATGTTTAATAATTTTATCTTTATATTTGTATGCTTGTGAAACAATTGAAGATACACATCCATGTTCAACTTTTTTGTCATCCACTAATTCAAATGCTTGCATATATTCTTCATTAAATTTATCTCCTATATTAACAGTGATTTGTTGAATATCAAGTTCATTTAAAGAATTTTGAAACATTGTAGAAAACATTTTAAAACCTTGTAAATAATTATTGATTTCAGGAGATGATGAACTTGTATTTATTATTAAAGATAAACGATCAATTGTTTCTAACATTGAGGAAAATTTATCTTCAATAAACTTATTAATTTTTGAATTGATTTCATGCTTTGATTTTTCTTCGATTTCTATTGTTTTTTTATCTAATATTTCTTTTGCCTCTTTGGCTTTTTCACTAACTTTTTGAATATATTCTTTATTAAGATTATCTAATTGAATTTGATATTTATTAATTTCAGATTTTTGATTTTCAATTATTTGTTTTAATTCAATATTCTGATTTTTTAAAATTTCAATTTCTGATAATTCTTTTTTTGGTTCATTTTCACAACTACAATCATTGCATGAACAATTTTCTTGTTTTTTATTTTTTTTAGACATAATTTTACCTCCTAACGATTAACTTCTTTTGCAATTTGTGAATTTCATTCCACTGATTCTTTATTTTTTGGATATTTTTCTAAAATTTCTCTTAATTTTTGAATATCAGATTTATCATAATTATTTGGTTGAGCATACATTACAGTAATGTATAGGTTACCTTCATGAATAGATGAGAATAATGATTTTTTCTTATCAACTCTAACTCCATATTTTGGTATTTTTAGAGTTTCACCATTTCTAGTGTTAGCAGGAATTTCTATTTCAATATCTCCCCATACAGTAGTTATTTTTGTTTTTCCACCAATGATACAAATAAGTGGATCAATAAATTGTTTTACTAGTAAATCATTGCCATTTCTTTCAAAGAAATTACTTGGTGTAACTTGTATTATTAAATATAAATTACCAATTTTATTATTTAATTCATTTCCTTTGTTAGAAACTACTAATTGTTCACCATTAGCAATACCAGCAGGAATACTAATTGTTAATGTAACTTCCTCATCTATGTAACAATTACCATGGCATTTACTACATTTATTTTTGATAATTTTACCTTTTCCACCACACTTAGGACACATTTGTTGAGTTCTCATAGTTCCAAGTTGTGTTTGTATTTCATTAATTACTACACCATTTCCATTACATGTATTACATTTTGTAACATCATTACTAGATTCGCCACCGATTCCATTACATTTAGTACATGTCTTTTTTCTAATGAATTTTATCTTTTTTTCACAACCTTTTATTGATTCAATAAATGATATGGTTAATAGTCTTTCAATATTAATATTTTGTGTATTTTGTTTCTTAGAAGAATTAGAATTATTAAAACCACCAAATCCACCGAACATTTGTTCAAATATATCACTTAAATCTCCAAATTCACCAAAATTAGCAAAATTTTGAAAATCAAAACCTTGTGAACCAAATCCTTGTCCAAATTGATTTCCATTAAATCCAAAACGATCATATTGTGCTCTTTTTTGTGGATCTGATAAAATTTCATATGCTTCACTAATTTCTTTAAATTTAGTTTCAGCATCTGGACTTTTATTTCTATCTGGATGATATTCTTTAGCTAATTTACGATAAGCTTTTTTAATTTCATCATCAGAGGCGTTTTTTGCTACTCCTAAAACTTCATAATAATCTCTTTTGTTTGCCATATTTAATACCTCAAAAATATTATAACACATTTTAGCAATCAATTATAAAGAGTGCTAAATATATGTCTAATGCATACTCTTTCTAGACTAGTCCACATCTATATAAAGTTATAAGAGAATTTATTGTATCTTTTGGAATTATATAAAGGATAAAGCATCAAGACAACTTATTCAAAATGCAGTTAAATCTGTTAGTTTATCAAATGTCAATATTATAATTAAACAATTTATAAAAATAAAAAATCTGGGTTTTCCAAATTTTTATTTATATGTAGATATATATTTTTCAATATAATCAAAGTATTTTTCATCATCAAATAATTTATTAATATTTTCAGACTGATCTAAATATTTAGGATTTGTATTTAAGGATTGATATTTTCTTAATTCATTAGCAATTGTTTTATATGATTCACTTTTATAAACCTTATCATATATTTTATTAATGTTTTCACTTACATTATTAATAATTGATTTATCTTGTGAAGAATATGGAAAATGGATTGAATCTAGTTTATGCTTTAAATTCCCTAAATTTAATTTTGTATCTATATTATTTTGATCAAAGAATCTAAGTGTATCCATTAAATTAATTTTTTGATTATTAATTAATAATTGATAATTAAATTGTGTATTAATGTCTAAACACATTTGATTTGATAACAACACTCATTGATTTAAAGAGTTAAGTATATTAATATAATTTTCTATTAAAATTTGTTGCTTATCTTCAATGACATGTAGACTATTTTTAACATTAGTTATGTTATTATATAATTTAAATATTTTTTCTGATAAACTATATCATTCATTTAAGTTTAAGGTAGCAAATATTTTATTTGTAGTTCTTTTAAAATCATTATATACTTGGTGAATATTAACTACTAATTTTAATATCTTATCTATTTGGGCATGATTTGCTTTATATCATTCTTTCATTTCTTTAGATAAATTATTTTTATTAAGTTTATTATTCATAACATCAATGAATAATCATGTTTTATTAATATTATCTTTTTGCATGCTTGAAATATCATTACAGATTTTCTTAAAAATATTTGCATGACGTTGCAATTCTATTGCAAAATCTGAGTTATAATTACCTTTTTTAATTAATTCAGAAATTTTATTTTCTAATGATGTGAAATGATTAATAGTTAAAAGAAATTGGTAATAGTTTATTAATTTATCAGCATAGGCATTTAATAATTCAATGAATCTTTCATTAGGTTTATTTGATGAAGAATATAAATATTTCATTTGAGCATCAACTTTTCTCTTAAATTCTTGAATATTTTTAAAGTTTTCTTCATCATATATTTTTTGTTTTGATAAATAGTTGTAGAATTCTTCTAATGCTTCATTAAGTGGTAAAACTTTAGCCTTGAAATTTTTAGATTGATTCATTTTTAACGAATTATTAAAAATATTATTAATAGAATTACCAAATGTTATCATTCTTTTTTCAACTTTTTCAATTTTTTTAATTAATGTATTTAATTTATAAATTGACATAGTTTGAGCTAAATTTGTGGCATTCATAATCAATTCTAATCATTTTTTTTGTTTGGCTTTTCAATTGTCAAATGATTCTCTAATTGTATAAGTTTTAATTTCAGGGTGGTCAATTGCAATATTTTTTACTAAATAATCAATATTATAATTTGAATATTTTTTTTGATAATCATTGTATATATCTAGTTTTTCTTTTGTTTTTTTAACATTTTTTTTGTATTGAAAATATGAAAATAAATATATTCCAAAACCAATTATTAGAATTGCAATAAATACTCAAAGAACAATTACAATAATTTCATTATTTGTTAGCATATTTACTCCTTAATAACAATTATTAATATATTAATTATATTTTTAATTATTACAAATGTTGAAAAAATATATAAAATACAAAAAAAGCTTTTAATTATATATTAATTAAATGAAAAAAAACAAAATATTTTTTTATAATAATAAATTGGAAAGAATAACAATTAAGGTTTCTTTCAAAATTTAAATAGGAGTTATTTTAATTAAAATGGCTAGTGAAACAAATGTTTTAGAAAAACAAAAAGCACAAGCCACTGATGGATTAGCTAATGCTCCTTTAAAGAAAAAAATTGGTTTCTTCTCTGCTATGATGGTAGTAGTGGGATCATCTGTTGGTGCAGGTATTTTCTTTAAAGCTGGTGGTGTTTTATCTAATTCACAAGGATCAATTATATTTGCTATGTTCTGTTGAATCTTTGCTGCTTTTGCAGTAATTTCAATGGGATTAGCATTAATTGAAATTGCTAGTGCTAGAAATGACAACTTGTCATTAATAGGTTGATGTCAAACATTTAATGGTCGTTGAGTATATAAAGCATGTAAGAACTTTATGGTATATATTTATTTACCGCTTACTTACTTCTTTATGCCATTATATGTTATAATGTCAATTCAAGATGGAGCCTCATATTTTACGGGTAATAGCATTATTGTAAGTAATAGTGTTGATTGAGTTATTTTAATGGCTATTGCTGTTGCAATGACTTTGTACTTTGTAATTGTTTGTGGTTTATCATCAAAAATAGGTAATATTCAAAACTGAATTATTACAGCTGTTAAGTTTATTCCATTACTATTTGCTGTAGTATGTGGATTTGTTATTGTTGCAATGAATGGAATTCAAGGGCCTTATGGTGCTGATTTTAGACCATCACCAACTGATAGTCCGGCTGAACTATATTCTTTTGCAAGTATGACACCAGGATTTGGTATGTTTATTGCAGTAGCAGCAATTTTCTTTGCTTACGATGGTTTCTATGTAGCTGCAGGGTTACAAACAGAAATGAAAGAACCAAAGAAAACTCCAATGGCTATTCTATTTGGATTAATTATTGTTACTGTAATTTATTTATTAATTGCAATTGCAATGTCATTAGGTTCAACAAAAGGTAATCCATTTGGTTTCCAAGATTGATTAGTATCTAAAAATGTTGGATGAATTTATGGTGTATTCCAAATCTTAATTGGTGTTGGTGTACTTGGTATTATTAATGGTTTTGCAATGTGATCTACTCGTTTCATGGAAGATTTAATTCGTGCAAACGAAGTTCCATTTAGTGCAAAATTAGTTAATAAAATCAATGATAAAACTCCATTTGTTGGAATTATATACAACTTAGTAATTTCATTACCAATTGTAATCGTGTTCTGTATTATTGGTGGTTTAGCATATGTTAACGCTGGTGGATATGAATATGCAGAATCTGCTAATAAATTGTATTCATTTGCTGATTTAATGGGTACTTGAACTGCATTATTAGCATTCTCATTTATTATGTTTGCTATAGTAGGTGCATTAAAGAATAGAAAAACAAATTTTGTTAAAGTTGAAAAATCTAAATTCTTTAAACCAACTGCAACATTATCAATATTATTATTATCATTACCTATTTTCTTCACATTCTTTGCTCCAATTGCTGATTTATTCTTCTTATTTAGAATTCCACAAAATGTATATGGTGTTGAATATACTTATGTAGTAAATGATGACTTAAATGTATCATTCACATATGCTTATCATGGCATCAATGGTGAATTAATTACATCTGCATCAAATATTACACCAAGTATGTTTAAAGACACTATAAGTTCTCCAGGATTTATGGAGGCTTATACTCAAGCATTTAAAGATGCTGGTGTTGCATTACCTAGTACTTTAGATGCTTCATTAATTTCTCAAACTTCAAGTGTATATTATAACTATACTAATGATGTATTAGTACCAAGAATCATGACTGTTGTTGTATTATTTATCTTTATTGGTTTAATGGTTGGTCCAGAATTAATTGAAAGAATGTATTTAAAACATAAATATGGTTCAGTTGATCAAGGTTTAGTTGCTAAATCTAAAGCTATGGCTAATGCAAAAGGAATTAGTGTTGAAGAAGAAATTCTTGTTAATTTAGGAATTGAAAGAAGAACTCAATTAGAAGAATTTGAAAAAATCACATTAGGTAGAAATTCATTAACTGCTGCAGAAATTGCAAAAGTTAATGGTGAAATTTATGAAGAAAACCAAGAAGGTGTAAATGAATCATTTGAAGATGTTAACAATAATGTATGTGTTAACTCACAAAGTAACACAGAACATAAATATGTTCACATGGCTTTATCAAAATCAAGTGATATTGATTCAGAAGCTTCTTGAAAATTATAATTATTGATAATTAAATAAAAAGCTACACGTTGAAGTGTAGTTTTTTATTTATACTTTTTCATATTTTTAATTAGTTCATTTTTTAGTTTTATATATTTACAAATTTGCTTATATGATTCAGATCATTCAATAGAATCAAAAGGTAATTGTGAATTTTTAATATTTTCGTTATAAATAAAAGATTGAATTTTAATAATTTGAGATTGCAAAATTTGTTTCATTAATGTATTTTCATCAAAATTATACTTTTTAATATATTGATAACTATCATACATTTTTTCTTCTATTAAATCTATAATAGAAATATTATATTTATTAATATTTGCAAATTCTTTAAAAATTTTAATAGTATCTAAATTAATTGAGGTAATAGAAGAATTTTGAGAATAAAACTCTATTAATATATTAATAACATTATATAAAATATTATCCATTTGAATATAATAGTTATTTAAAATAATATTTGGGATTTTATGATCAATTAAACAAGCAATTATTAATCTATTAATAATATATTTATAAGAATTCTTGAATGATTTAGGATCTTTCGATTTTATTATTGTTGACTTTGGGGAAATTCTTTCTGAAAAATACAATTTTGAATATTTATCATTATAAATCTGATTTAAATCATTTTTTATATTTTCAAGATTAATATTAATATTTAAAAGCTGAAAAATATTTATATATTCATTGATATATTTATTTGTACCAGCATTTTTGAGAAAGCGAAGAATCTTTTTATATTGATGTTCAAAATCTGCTTCATTTTTAATTTCTTGAATTAATTGTTTCAAATAATAAATACTAAAATGAACAATATCATTCACTTTATTGATTAACTGTTCCTTGCCATATTTATTTAAATATTCATCAAAATCTTTAGGATCATTTTGGTCTTGATTTACCACAAAAGTATTAAAATATTTAGAAATAATTAATCCATTTTTTATACAAGCATCTTTTCCAGCATTATCATTATCAAATCCTAGTATGACAGATTCGATATGTTTATTACTTTTTAACAATTGAATGTGTTGATCAGTAATGGAAATACCCATGGTAGCTACAACATTATTAATTCCTGATTTATCTAAGGCAATAACATCCATAAATCCTTCAACTATATATATAGATCATTGAGAACTTGATTTTAGAAAATTATTAAAATTATATAAAATTTCACTTTTGTTAAAAATTAAATTCTGTGGAGAATTCAAATATTTAGGTGAATCATTATTAATAGTTCTTCCACTAAAACCAACAATTTGATCATATTGATTGGAAATTGCAAAGATTATTCTATTTTGAAAGAAATCAATATGTTCTCCATTATTGGTTAGATTAATTAAACCGTTTTCTAATAGTGTTTCTCTTTTATAAAACTTATTATTACTAATTGATGACATTTTTTCATTAGTTAAAATATTATAAATATTACTTTCATTATTGCTTGGATTAAACCCAATTTTAAATTTTTTAATATCATTTTCATCGATATTCCGAGATTGTAGATATTCACAAGCACTTCTAAATTTTGGTTGTTGTAAATATACTTGACATAAATCTAAATATGATTGATTTAAATCATAATTTATTTGATATTTATCTTCATTTTGATTAACTTGATAATCATCTAATTCAATATTAAATTTTTTTGCAATTTCTATAATTGCTTTTGAATAAGAAATATTATTAAATTGACTAACAAATTTAATTGCATCTCCACTTGTATTACATGTAAAACATTTAAATATGTTTTTATCATCATTAATAACTAAAGATGGATTTGTGTCATTATGAAAAGGACAAATAGCAAAATAATTTCGACCTTTTTTATTGATCGAAATATATTCTGAGATAATTTTAGAAATAGATATATTTTTAATGTTATTAATAATTTTATTATTCATATTATTTTAAGTTTTTGTGACTTTTAACATAGTTAATAATATCAGGAATTTTTATAATTTCTTGCTTCATAGAGTCACGGTAACGAACACTTACTGTTCCATTTGGAATTGAATCAAAATCTATAGTGATACAAAATGGAGTACCAATTGCATCTTGTCTTCTATATCTTTTTCCAATAGATCCAGATGAATCATAAGTAACAGAAATATTATGTTTTAAAATTTCATCATAAATCATTGATGCATATTCTTTTTGTTTATTTGTTAATGGAAGTATACAAAGTTTATATGGAGCAAGTTCATATGGAAATTTCATAACAACTCTAGTTTCATCATTAACAATTTCTTCATGATATGAATCACAACATATTGCATATAATAGTCTTTCAACACCAACAGAAGGTTCAATAATTTCAGGAATAATTTTTTCATTGTTAGAATCGTCTAGATATGTTAAATCTTTTTTAGAATGTTCCATATGCACAGTTAAATCATATTTTCCTCTATGAGCAATTCCTCATAATTCACTATAACCATGAGGAAAATCATAAACAATATCAACTGTTCTTTTTGAATAATGACTTAATTCTTCTTTTTGGTGTTCTTTTAATTTAATGTTATTCATATTAAGTCCACATTCATTGATTAAGAAGTTTTCAACTTTTTCAATGTATTCATCAAAAATTTTCATTGATTCATTCTCATGACAAAACATTTCTAATTCCATTTGTTCAAATTCTCTAGTTCTAAAAATAAAATTTCCAGGTGTAATTTCATTTCTAAAAGATTTCCCAATTTGAGCAATTCCAAAAGGTAATTTTGCTCTCATAGTTCTTTGTACATTTTTGAAGTTAATAAATATACCTTGAGCTGTCTCAGGTCTTAAAAATATAGTATTTGCATCATCTTCAATAACGCCTTGATGAGTTTTGAACATTAAATTAAATTTACGAATATCAGTTCACTTTTGTTCATTACAAACTGGACATTTAATATTATTATCTTTTAAGATTTTTTCTAAAATATCATTAGAAGTAGATTCAGAAATTACAACATCAGTTTTAATGTTTAAATTTTCAATTAATTTATCTGCTCTAAATCTAGAGTGGCAATTTTTACAATCAATTAAAGGATCAGAAAAATTAGCTAAATGACCACTAGCTTTTCAAACATTTTGATTCATTAATATTCCTGAATCAAAACCATATACATTAGGAGATTTTTGAATAAAATTATCTCATCATAAACGTTTAATATTATTTTTTAAACTTACTCCAAGCGGACCATAATCTCATGCATTTGCTAATCCATTGTAAATTTCACTATTTTGGAACACAAATCCTCATGATTTTAAATGATTTACTATTGTTTCTTGATTTAATTTTTTAGACATATTTTTTTTCCTTTTAATAATATTTCTTTTCAATAACCATAGATTTTTAAAAATAATTCTTCAAAATTAATACATACATTTCATAGTTTATATAAATTTGAAATTGTAATATTATCATTAATGATGTTATTTAAAAACTCTAATTCATTATTATTTAATTTTAAACTATTTTTATTAATTAAATTATCATAATAAATATAATTAATAGTTTTAAACTTATTCAAATGTTTATAAAAGTATGAACAAAATTTTGTAATAGTAAAAATTGAAAGAAAATAATCATTATAATTTCTATTAATCATAACTAATATTTCTTGATAATATTTAAATATATTTTTATCAATATATTTTTGAATGAATATAAATCCATTCATTATTAATAATGTTAAATTTTTACTTTTTTCTAAATTTATTTCTCTAATAGATACTATTTTTTTTAATTTAGATATTTTATTAATATTTGTGGCGTTAAAAAATTCTATTTGTACATAATTACCTATTTTAATTGAACGAGAGTTTTTAGAATTTATTTTTTTAACACCTAGAGCATAAAATGTTTTTATAAAACCATCTTCTGTGATGTATGTTAATATTTGGTCATATAAATTATAGTCTGATTGGTGTAATAAATAACCATTTATTTTATTTGACAACATAATTAATTACTATATCCATATAATTTTAGTTTAAATGGATTATTTCTTCAATTTTTCTCTACTTTAACAAATAGTTTTAACATTATTTTAGAATCATATACTTTGGATAAATCCATTCTAGAATCTATCCCTATTTGTTTAATCATATTCCCACCTTTTCCAATAACAATGGATTTTTGACTTTCTTTTTCAACAATTAAAGTTGCAGTTATTGTAAACAAATTTTTTAATTCATCATAATGTAAATTATCAATATGAACTGCAATTCCATATGGTATCTCATAATCTAATAAATTTAAGCATTTTTCACGAATTATTTCTTTAATTAAAAAATTATCATTATCTCATGTAGATTCAATTTTAAATTTATTACTAGGTTCAAATAACAAATATTTTTTTGTCTCTGATAACAATAAGTCAATATTTTCTTTTTTTAAACTACTAATAGGGATTATTGCTTTAGGACTAATATATTTAATAACAGTATTTTTTATATTTTCAATAGTTGAATTAACATCATTATTTAAATCTATTTTAGTAATGACAACAATTATATTTTCTTTTTTATATTGATTTAAAAAATTTAATAATTCAATATCTTCATTATCAATATGTCTAGATGAATCAATTAAAAAATAAACTAAATCTACTTTTTTTAATATAGACTCAGACATTTTATTGAGGTATTTATCAAGTTCATTTTGTGGATTATGATGTCCAGGAGTATCTATAAATAATACTTGAAAATCATTATTTTCAAAAATAACCTTAATGTTTTCTCTAGTTGTTTGAGGTTTATCATTAACAATAACAACTTTTTTTCCAAGAATGGCATTTATTAGACTTGATTTACCAACATTTGGTTTACCTACTAAACCAATATATCCTTGATATTTATTAATTTCAACCATTGTATCCATACCCAAATTGTGCAAATTCAATAATTCTTGGAATAAATATTAATAAAGCAACAATAATTGCACATATTGCTAATATTAAAGTTGATGCAGCTGCTACATCCTTAATTTTTTTTGCATTAAAATTAAATTTAAATGAAACCATATCAACTAAATTTTCTATAGTTGTATTAATTAGTTCACTACTAATCACAATACCAATTACAACAATAATAATTGTTCAATTGGTAGTATTTAGTTGTAGAACCATTCCCATGATAATTGTTAAAAATGCAATAATAAGATGTATTACTAAACTTTTTTCTTCTTTTATAGATGTTCTTAACCCTTTAATTGCATAACCAAATTTTCTAAATATTTTTAATATTTTTGTATTTAAGTCCATTGTTACCTCTTAATATTTAATATATTTAATATTTTATCTTGTAAGTCAAACATTATTTTCTCATCTTCTTCATTCATATGATCATATCCTAAAATATGTAATAATCCATGAGTAAATAAAAAACAAATTTCTCTTTTAAATGAATGATGGTATTCTATTGCTTGTTGCAATATTTTTTCATAACATATATATATTTCTCCTAATAAATTAATCGTATTATCATACTCATTTAATGCAAAGGAAATCACATCTGTTGGTCTATCTATATTTCTATATTGTTTATTAATTTTATGAATTTGCTCTAAATTTACAAAACTACAATCAAAATATAATTCACCTTTTAATTTTAGTTCAGAATAAACAACATTAGCTATTTCAATCAGATATTTTTTATATTTATAAAGTCTTGAATTTTTTACATCATAGCAGAAGTTAATATTAAACATTATACTACCTCAACAAATTTTAAAATTATTGCATCTCCTAAATCTGGATAATAGTTTTTTCTTCTGCCAATTTCTTCAAACCCATGATATTTATAAAATTTGATAGCATTTTCATTATGGTGATTAACTTCTAAAAATATAGGAATGTGCATATTTTTTATTTCATTAATTAGTTGACTACCAATTCCTTGTCCTTGACATTCAGGATTAACACCTATTTTTATAATCTCAATTTCTTTTTTTAGATTTAAAGCAATTATGTATCCATCGACATTGTTATTATTTTTAAATATATAAAAAAGATAATTTTTATCTGAATACATTTTTATTAATTGCTCAATATTATAATAACTGTCTGGAAATAATTTTTTATCTAAATCACATATTTTTTGTACTTCATTTAATGAACTTGCCTTTTTTATCATTATACAGCCTCCTTAATATAATTTGGTTCAACATTAATTCAATCTTCTTGGTATTCAAATAAATCAATATTATTCAATAATTGATTAATTTTATCTTCAATATTAATATTTGAATCATTAATAATTGGTAAGTCTTTATATTTATTAACATATTTATCTAATTGATTATTCTGAATCATAATTGTTGGCTGTAAAATATGTTTATTTTTTGCCGCTTGAAAGTAGCTTTTATCACCTTTTGCATCTACAATAGATATGCCATTTCCAATATTTAACGCCAATAGTGAATCTATTGTAAAAAGTTGAATATGATTAAAGACTGATATTATTGTTTTAGCCATATTTAACCCTGCTCTTACACCTGTAAAACTACCAGGTCCATTTATTACATAAATTTTATCTATATTAGAATATTTTATCTTATTTCTTTTTAATAATTCATCTAGCAATGAGTTCATTACATCAACTAAATTTTTATTTGTATGATATATTAATTTATCTTGAAAATGATTATTAAAAACTACAAAAACACAGTCATTAGTACATACATCAATTAATAATGAATATTTATTCATAATTATTCTCCTTTATGTAATTTTATAAAATCAGTAAATTCATTTGGCATGTCTAAATTTATATTAATTAATTCTTTATTTATTGGATGGTAAAAAGAAATATGAGAGCAATATAAGTATTGATTAAATTTTGTTGTATGTTTATTAATTCCATAGATTGGATCATTATATATTGGATGATTAATGTATTGCATATGAACTCTGACTTGATGGGTTCTACCAGTTAATAATTCACATTCCACTAACGAAAATTTATTTGAAATATTTTTTAATACATTGACAATGGTAATAGCATTTTTTAAATCTTTAGGAGCATTAACTCTCATTTTTAATTCATCACTATATACTCTACCTATTGGAGCATTAATTTTAAAAAGAAAATCTTTTGAATCAAAACAGTTGTTAACAATAGCTATATATTTTCTCTTTATTTGATTATTTAGCATTGCATCTTGAAGAAGATTAAACATATTTGCATTTTTTGCAATTATTAAAAGCCCACTAGTATCTTTATCTAATCTATGAACAATTCCATATCTATATTCTTTTGCATTACTAAAAATATTTTGAGAAATAAAATAATTTGCTAATCTGTGTGCTAATGTATCTGGTTCATTGTGTTGAGTAGGATACACCAATAATCCAGATGGTTTATTTATTATCATAATTTCAGAATCAAAATAAACAATATCTATAGGTAGATTTACAGGACTTAAATTTTCTAAAGGATTTAATGTAATTTTTGTATTCCTTGAATATAAATCAGTTTTAATAGTTATAATATCATTCTTTTTAACCTTGATATTAAGTTTATCAATATTTATATTATTTAAAAAAATTAAATTATCATCAAATAGTGACTTTACCTTTGTTCTTGATAAATTAGAATTATTGACAATATATTTATCCAATCTTAAATCTGTATTTTCATTAACTTGAATTATTAACTCATCATTCATAATAATTAAATTATATAAATTTAATTTAGATAATTAAAAAAAAGAGCATAAGCTCTTTTAATTAGTCTTCAACTTTAATAATTTCAATTCTCTTAAAATCTTCAGTTGATACTTTATTCATGAAATTATATTCATCATCAGTTAATGTATCAAATTTAAAAATTAATGAGAAGTCTTCAAAAATTGAAACTAGTAAGTTAATTAATTGTAAGTTTAATCATCTTGGTGCTTCCCCACCTTGTGCTTCAAAGTTTTCTAAATATACAATTTCAACTTTTGGCATTTTATTAATTTTTTTACCAGCAACTTTTTTGCTTTTTCAAATTGTTTTAACAATTGAACGGAACATTAATATAAATCCGATTTTCTTTTCTACATATGCTTGTAATGATAATGGTTTGTTTTTCTTTCTAATCATAAATCAAACAACAAATCATAAAACTGCAAATATTAAGAAAATTATTAAAAATGCTACCATTACAGGTCCACCAGCATTTCCGGCACTAAACAAATCTTTAAATGCATTACCAATAGAAGAAGCAATACCAGTTGCACCTGATTTTGAACTATTTATTATACCTTCAATTAAGGGCATACCAATAAGTACTAATAATAATGTGATAAAACCAATAATACATAATATACATCAAATATCAAATAATAAAACTCATAGTGATCTACCATTTGCAATTTGTGGATCATGTTTATAATTAGATGATCTAAATAAATACTTAATAACAGCAGCTAATGGTCTTGATACAAAAACTAAGTTTTTATCAATGTAATCATTAATAAGTGTATAGTATCTATCATTAGAGTAAAATCTACCAATTGATTTTTTTGAAATATGTTCAGGAGTAATCAATTTATTGTCAATAGATTTACTTTTTACAATATAACTCATATATTTCCTTTCTAATTTTATATAAAATCTTAACTATTATATCATACTGTCATCATTTTTGATGTGTTTTCAAATATAAATCAAAGTTATTAATCCTGATAATGATGCCCCTATTATTATATAAATATCAGGTAAATTAGCTTTCGTATTTCCAATAGGAATATAATCAATGACAGCATTTTTTCAACTTACTAAATGATTATTAATTTCCATTTCTCCACCTAAGGAACGATCAATAATATTTGTTAATCCACCAAGTAATAAAATAATTAAACCGATGCATATATATGGATTAGGAACAAAAATTATTGCTAAAAATGCTAATATTACTGGTATTGATTGAATCAGGTAAACAACTGCACTATTAGCATCATCAAATTGTGAAAAAGCAATTCCTGGATTTAATACAATTGCATTTGGATTAAAATCAATAAAATATTGTCTAATTCCAAATGATGATGTAAATATTAATGTTGATAAAATAACAAAAAAAACAAACTTTAAGATTAAAATTTTAATTTCTAGTAAGTTTAGAAAATACTTTTGTAATTTTTTGTTTCTAATCATTAAAATTTGTTTTTGAAAAAGAGATTTATGTAAAAATTTCTTTTTATTATTTTCCATATTTTTCAGGATGTTCTTTTTTCATTAATTCTACAAATTCTTCACTTGGTAATTTACCATATTTTTGCATTAATTCAACACATTCTTTATATTCATTTTCTGCCCATTCTTTATCTTTAAAACCTTTAATAATAACAGTTTTATTTTGTAGATTTTTATAATTTTCAAAGAAATTTTTAATTTCATCTAGATAATGTTTATTTATATCATTAAGAGAATTAATATCTTTAAATCTTGGGTCACAATCAATAACACCAATTAATTTTGTATCTGTTTCTCCTGAGTCAATCATTTCCATTGCTCCTATAATTCTTGCTGGAACTTTTATTCCAGGTTGAAATGATTGATTAGCAAAAATTAATATATCTAATTCATCACCATCTCAATCTAAAGCTTCAGGGATAAAACCATAGTTTTGTGGATATACTTCTGATCCATATAAAATTCTATCAACAGCAATAGAACCATCTTTACGATTGTATTCATATTTTATATTGCTATTTTTTGGGATTTCTATAATTGCATTTAATTTCATATTTTTATCCTTTTATCATTATTAATATATATACTTATTATAATAAAAAATGTAATTTTATTATATAATAATATTTGTAATAAATATTGATTGTTTTTAAAGTTTTATAAATTAAAATGTGCAAGAATGAAGTTTTAAAGATTTTGTTTCAAAATAAAAGAAATGATTTGCAGAAAGGTATTAAACCCACTATTATTGATGCGAGGGTAATTAATATATTTTCAAAACACATTTTAGTTGTAGATATTATTACAAATGAAGTTTATACATGTCATTTTTCTGATATTACTGATTTTAGAGAAACAAGTATTTTATCAATTTTTAAAATTAATAATGTTTACAAATTTATTATTAAAAAAACAGATAATTTTAGAAACAAATTTGTAAGTTATAAATCTCTTCATCCTGAGTGTATAAGATTTAAATACAAACCTGTTAGTACAATTTCACACTATCGTAATTTATATGCATTTTTAACAAATAAAATTAAAGAATATGAGGAGAGTT
Organism: uncultured Ureaplasma sp.; assembly: GCA_944322645.1. Taxonomy (GTDB): domain Bacteria; phylum Bacillota_I; class Bacilli_A; order Mycoplasmatales; family Mycoplasmoidaceae; genus Ureaplasma. The sequence goes on along the minus strand of CALUPI010000038.1, from coordinate 5,523 downwards.
AGTATGAAAAAAATTGCAGTAATTTTATCAAATGAAATTAAAGATGTTGACTTGTTCATTCCATTAAGCATTTGGAGAAAGGCAAAAGTAATTGTAGATTTAATCTCAATTGAAAAAAAGAATTCAGTAATTCTAGAATCAGGTGTAAAAATTAGTTGTAACTATTCTTTTGATGAAGTAAATATATCGCAATATCATGGTATTTATATACCAGGTGGAACCGGAATAATTAGATTTCAAAAAGAAAATTGACCTGTGAAAAATTCATTAGGTTCTGATAAATTGTTAAAAACATTAGAAAATTTTCAAAATGATCCACTAAAAAAAATCATGTTAACTTTTGAAAGTTCAAAAATATTTGATTATTATAATTTAGTAAATGGATTTAGAATCGCTGGTTATAATGATAAATATGAAATTGATAATAGTATTGATGAAGAAGTTGTTATTCATAATAATTTAATTTCAGTAAAAGGCTATTGGCAACTTCCACAATTTGCATTAGAAGTAATTGGTTCACTTATTGATGAGAATACTATGAATGAAATTGAAAGAATATTAGATACTAGTAAATACTAGGAAGAAAGTTATACACATAAAATGGTAATGTCTCAGGTAAAAGATAATTGTGTTGTTGAAATAGAAAAAATAAATTTCTCCAATAATATTTTAAGAAAATTAGATGTAATAGGAATTTATGTAGGTGCAAAGATATTTATTAATGCTTTAGAATCTACAAAACATATAATAATATTTGAAATCAACAATATTAAGTATGGAATTAGAAAAAATGATGCTGAATATATTATTGTGAAGAAAGAAAATTTATAATGGCAAATTGTCACTCATTTTTGGGTTCAAATTGTTGTAATACTAAAAAAGAAAGGAATTTATTTTTTTCAAATTTTTTTAGTAAAAAACAATTTGAAAATTATTTGTTAGTTGGTACTCCAAATGTAGGTAAATCAACCATTTTTAACAAGATTACATGACAAAATTCACCAGTTGGTAATATTGATAGAATTACTGTAATGTCTAAAAAAGGGCGTTTAAGACAAGATTCAAATATTAATATTATTGATTTACCTGGTGTTTATTCATTATCGCCAACTACAAAAGATGAAGAAGTAGTAATTAAAACCATATTAAATAATAATTATTTAGGATGTTTAGATGTTGTGGGTGCATGTTCTTTTAAAAGAGATATATATTTAACTATTCAATTGTTAGAAGCAGGGATTTTAAAAGATATTATTATTAATATGGTTGACGAACAAAAAGATTATATTATAGAACCATTTAAAATATCTAGAAAATTAGGTGTTGCTGTACATTTAGGAGCTGCAACAAAAAATAAAGGTATAAAACAAACTGTTAATAGTTTAATTCAAACTAAAAAAACTAATAATTTGTTTAATTTAAAATATTCTAATGATATTGAAGACATAATTGAGTATATAGTAAATATCATTCCAGAATTTAAAAATGTCAATAAACGTTTTATGGCAATTCAATACTTGCAAGGAAATTATTATATCCATAATATTTTTAGTAGTTTGAAATTAAAATCAAAGATTGATGAATACATTTCTTTAAAAAATCTAACATTATCTGAAATTAGTTTAAAAATAAAAAACATTAGAAATGAATTTATTGATAAATTGTTTGATTTTTCTTTTATCAAAATTAATTCCAATTCATCAAATTTGAAAAAAAATCCAAATTCTGTTAAATTTGACAAATTATTATTAAATCCATTGTTTGGTATTCCATTTTTCTTGTTAATTATTTTTTTAATTTATTATATTACATTTGGTAGTTATGCTGGAGGTTATATTGCTGATCAACTTACGTTAGGATTAGAAAAATTACAAGCAATTATTTCGGATTCTATGCCTTCAATTACAAACACAGATCAATGACTACAAATGTTTGTTTCTGATGGCATTTTGGGTGGAATTTTTACAGTAATTGGATTCATACCATATATTATTATTATGTTTGGCTTAATATATATAATTGAACAAACAGGATATTTAGCAAGAGTTTCATTATTGTTTGATAATCAATTGTCAAGATTTGGAATTAGTGGACGAAGCATTATTACTTTAATTGCGGGTACTGGTTGTAATATTCCATCAGTTATTATGGCAAGAAACTCTCATTCCTTTAAAGAAAGAACTATAATGGTATTGATCACACCATTCATATCATGTAGTGCACGTTTAATTGTATTTATGTGAATTGCTGAGCAATTTGTTATAGATACATCATATGTATGATTGTTTGGTATTGGATTTACCTTTATTAGTTGTTTTGTAACTTTATTTATGGGTTTAGTTTTTTCTAAAACATTATTTAGAGATTCCAAAACATTTTTATTAACAGAATTATCAAAGTGACGTGCCCCATCATTTAGTTCCACAATTAAGAAAATATTATTTGAAGCATGAGATTTTTTAAAAAGAGTAATTACTGTTGTATTTATTGTTAATTTAGTTGTATTTTTATTAAATTATATTTCTCCAGTGTCCGGATTAGTAGTTGATCCGAATTCTGAAAAAATTAATTACAATGATGCAACCTTTTTACAATATATTTCATTAGGGTTTCAATATATATTTTATCCAATTGGTTTAGGTCAAGATTATCGTTTAGCCTCATCCCTAATTGCTGCTGCTCCTGCCAAAGAAATTGCTGCTAGTGTATTAGACACGACTTTTAATACTGCAAATTCTACTTTTAGAGATGCATTTTTTGGTGCTAATTCAAACATTTCCTTACCTGTTGCCACAATTGGTTCTTATGTATTTATGTTTGCATTTTATACACCATGTGTTGCAACAATGGTTGTATTAAAAAAAGAAGGCGGTTGAAGAAATTTAATAATTCATTTAATTGCTGCATTTATTCTTTCTTATATCCTTTGTTTATTTGTGTATGTAGGAATTGGTAGTGTTGAATTAATAATTAATAATCCTAATATGTTAACTAATCCATTAATAATAATTGTGTGAGCAATGATTGGTTCATCAATTGTATATATGTTATTTGTGAATTCATATTGATTTTATTTCAATACAAAATTTGAAAAAATAAGTGTTAAGAAATATAAATTTATGTATATTAGTAACTGAATTAGTGCTGGTATTATTTTATTTGCAACCACTATAGGTCTTATTTTTTGTTTTTTATATTCATAAAATAATATAATAAGTTATATGAATAATAAAACATTATTATCAATTTTCAAAAAAATTGCTAAATATGAAATATTGTGATTATTTCTGTATTTAGCTTTTTCATTAGCTATATTAATTATTTTTATTGCAAGTGTATTAGGTAATAATACAACAGTTGTAATTAATGGTGGTTTTATAATATTAGATATATTATCAATATTTATATTAATATTGTATTTATTGTCCTTATACTATTTAGATAATAAAAAAATTATTAATAGATGAACTTTTTATATTGGTATTTTTCTCTTAATTACTAATTTAATTGCTTTACCAATATTAGCGCATTATTTAAAAATAGAATATCCATTATACAAAGAAATGGGAATTTTAAATTTTGATCCTAATTTATCTGCTACTTTATGATTAACATTTATTTTTAGTGGAGCAGCTTTTATATTATCTATTATTATCACTGCATTTACTTATAAAGAAGCACATCCATTTAATTCTCCAGTTCCAAAATCAAATGATATGGAGAAATAAAATGAAATTTAATTTTTCATTTGATAAAAGATTAAAAGAAAATTATTATTCAACAAATTATTTTTTAAAAACAATAAAAATTATTGAAAATAAAAAAGACATAGTAGGAATGCAATTTATTCATTTTTCTTCTTTTCCAATTATGGTTTGTGGAATAGAAGAGGTTATTCAATTATTACAATTTTGTTTGGGTGAAAATTTTAAAAAAATTAAAGTTTATTCTCATTTAGATGGAGATATTATTGATAGTAATGAACCAATATTAGTAATTGAGGGTGAATATAAATATTTTGGACATTTAGAAAATGTTATTGATGGGATATTATCATCAAGATCTTCAATTGCTACAAATTCCTATCAATTAAAACAATATTTAAATTCTAACCAATCTATTATATATATGGCAGACAGAACAAATTCTTATTTTAATCAACCTTATGATGCATATCCTGCATATATTGCTGGTATTAATTTATTTGTAAGTGATGCCCAAGTTGAATTTTTTAGTGATGATAAAAATGTGCAAGTAGTTGGAACAATGCCTCATGCACTTATCCAACAATATAGAGGAAATTTGTCTAATGTAATAAATGACTATTATAAAATTCACGGTACAAAGCCATTTGCATTGATAGATTATCACAATGATGTTATTATGGAATTAGAATCTATCAAAGATAAGCTTGATAAAATAATTGGTGTCAGAATTGATACAAGTAAAAATAATATTGATAATTCATTATTAAATATGAATAAAATGATATATGGAGTAAATCATGAATTAATATGTCTAGTGAGAAAATGACTCGATAATCATGGTGGAAAAAATATAAAAATTATTATTAGTAGTGGAATAGGATTAAATGAGGTTAAAACTTTTCATGAATTAAATACACCTATTGATTATTATGGTATTGGTAGTTATTTTTTAACAAATTCTGTCCATGTAAGTGCAGATTTAGTTACTTTTAACAATCAATTAGAATCAAAATATGGAAGAAGTAAAAAATCTTGAAAGGACTTAAAAGAACATTAGATGCAAATATTATTTATAGTTGATATTCAACCTGTTTTTTTAATTAATAAGAAATTAAAAAAATTGCCATCAAGAATATATAATCATATTAACAAAAATAATTATGATTATATTTTTAGTTTTGGTTTTGTAAATTCTCAAAATTCTCCATTTGTGAGATTTTGAAAATGAAATAAATCAATGAAAAATTCCAAGGAGTCATTATTATTTCCTATATTACAAAATTCTTCAAATTATGTAATATGAAAAAATACTTTTTCATGTTTAAATCAGGAATTAGTATCAATATTAGATCAAATCCAATTTAATAAATATCATGACCAAATTTATATTTATGGAGTTGATACAGATATTTGTGTTTTATCAACATGTTTAGATTTATTTATTCATAATTATGATATATATTTATTAGCTGATTTATGTGGTAGTGATAAAGGATATTTTTCACATATGCGTGCTATTAAAATATTGAAAAATATATTAACACCAAAGAAAATTTTGAATATTAGAGAGTTTGAGATAAATTGCCCAGAAAAGAGGCAAAAATGGGAAATTGACATAGACCATATCAAACAGCAATTATTATTAAAAAAATTCAGCATGATGTAAATCCAATAGAGTTATATGAGCAAGAATTATCTCTTGGATGAACTGAAAGTAGCACCTTTTGATTTTATTGAGAAAATCTAAAAAATAGAATTAAAAAATTAACTGGACTTAGCGTTTATTCTTATATTAAATGAGATACAATTAATTATA
>CALUPI010000037.1 GCA_944322645.1 uncultured Ureaplasma sp. | reverse complement strand
TTAATAAATTGATAGCTTTATTTTGTCAGGTGTGATATCACACTAATATTTTAACATGATTAAAATTATTGTTATAATTTTTTATATCACAATTAAAAGTGTTGCACTTGTTAATTGAATAAAGAACCTAACTGTTCTAGTTAGGTTCTTTATTCAATTAAGTGTTACAGTCATTAATTGAATAAAGAATAAAGTTAGACATTTATATGTGCAACTTTATTTTATATTGTATAATCATTTTGTATTTTAGTAAGAAAGGAAAAAAGTATGGATTTATTAAAAAAAGCAAGTTTTATTAAAAAATCTAGTTTAACTTTATTAATTATTTTTGCATGTATTTTTGCTATTGCGATTATTTTATCAATTGCAGCAGGTGCATCATTATTTTCTGATAGTTTAACTGTTGATGGTGCTACTGGAATTGTTGTTGCAGCTGGTGCATTATGAATTGTGACTGCTGTATTCGCTATTGTATATTATATTTTTTGTATTATTAATGCAGTATTCATCTTCTCTACTGATTGAAAAAATCCTAAATTAAATGATGGTAGTTGCAAAATACTTTGAGGTGTATTTACATTAATTTTATTAGGAACTATTGCAAGTTTAATTTTTGGAATTAAAGCTGAAAAAGAACTTAAAAATAAAAGAGTAGTTGAAAATACATCAACTGAAAATAAATAATATTAAATTAAAGTACTTGTATAATCAAGCATTTTTTATGCCTTTCTTTTGTCTATTTTTGATTTTATTAAATCTTCAAATTCATTTAATCATGAATTAAAAATTCTATTTACTTCATCTCATGTGTTTTGATTACTAAAATAAATTCCTAGAATTTTAATTGTATCAATTGGATTTAGTGAATTTCCACTTGCTAAAAATTGGAAATATTTTTTCAACATATCTTGATCATTATTTATAATTTTATCAGCAACAATCATGGCGGCAATTTGCCCAATTGCATATTTATAAACATAAAAATTACCAATATAGAAATGACTAATTCTTAATGGTGTAACTAATGTGTATAAGTATGGTAAGGAGTGATATTTTTCAGGGTTTTTTATCCCTAAATATTCATGCATTAATTTTAAATATGTAGATTCAATATTTTCATAAACAAAATCTTGGCCATTATTTACTCAATCATTAGCAATTCATTCAAAATTACTAAAGATTACTTGTCTACTAGTGGTTGCAATAAATCCAGAAATTAATTCATCAAGAATCATTATTTTTTTATCGACATTATTATCATATTTTTTTAATAAATAATGACTAAGTAACATTTCATTAGTAATAGAGGCAATTTCAGCATAAAAAATTGAATTACCTACATATACTTTTTGGTTTTTAACAATATAATAACTATTGATTGAATGTCCTAATTCATGGACTAATGTATATAATGAATTAATTGTATTATCAAAATTCATAGAAACAAAATATTTATTAAGGCCTTTTATTCCACCAATTGAATATGCTCCTGTTTGTTTATTAGGATTTGGTAAAAATGATACTCATCTTTCTTCAAATGCTTTATTAAGCAAGGAAACATATTCGTCACCTAATACAGCAAGTGCATTTTTAGTTTCTTCAATTATATTTTCTAATGAATATGATTCATTTTTTTCTTGATATAAATCAACACTAGTATCTCAAGGCATCACCTTATCTATATGAAGGATTTTCTTAAGATATTCACTACGAATAGATTGATATTTATGTATTGAATTACTATAAATTTTAATATTATTATATATATTTAGAATAAATTCTTTATTTACTTCATCATTAAAACATACTCTATCTATATAATCATCAAATTTTCTAATTTTAGCATTAGTATTAAGCATTAAATAATTGTAATACAACGTTTTGGTTAATGTATTTCTAAAGTTATAAAATGCTTCATGAAAACTTAATCATGAAGTTTCTCTTAATTTACGATCATTTGATTTTAAATTTCTAAAAATATCAGCTTGAGTTTTAATTTCGATCTTATTATTTTCAGAATCCATAGCATCAGAAAATTTTAAATCATTATCTGTTAGACATGAATAAATATCTTCAAATCCAGGATTGATTCTGCATAATTGAGCCATTAATTTTTCTTGATCATCAGTTAATAAATGTGGCTTATCTCTAAAAATTAAATCAAATTCTCTACTATATTCAGCAATTTGTGGATTTTGTAGATAGGATTTTATTTTATTTTCATTTTCAATAACTAAATTTGAATAATTACTCATTATTTTAGAAAATTCTACTGAATCATTCGATAGTTTTTGCATTCATGAGTTCCAAATTGGACTACTTAAATCTTCATTTTGATTATTAGAAATATAATTGTATAAACGATTAGAAATTTTTTCAAAATCATCATTTTCATTTATTCAATTAATGAAATTTGATTCATTTTCAAAAATTGTTGGATATATTTTTGTTAATAATTCCATTTTATTTTTTCATGATAAATATAGATCATCAAGAGTAGCATTTTCTAAAATGTTATCTAAGTCTCATATAAATTTATTTTCCATATTTCCTACTTTCTAATTATTAAACCATTTGTTTCTAAAATATCTAAGCATTTATTAAATAATTTACTAATTTCATTTTGTTCTAATGTTTTATCATATGATTGAATTTTAATGCTAATTGTATAACTACATTTTGATTCATCCTTATAAAAATCATATAAATCAATGGTTTCAATATTTTTATCAAAATATAATTGATTAATAATGATTGATAAATTTAAATTATTAGGATTTTCAAATGAAATTTCTTTATAAACGGGATTAAATTCACTAATTGGATTAATTTTATTAATTTCTAAACTTTTTGACTCAAATAATTTATCTAAATTAAAATTAATAATAAATCAGTTGCATTTATCAATTTTATATTCTTGTTTCAAAAATTTATTATTTATTTTTGCTATATATCCAATTATTTTATTATTATGAATAATTTCAAATCCGGTTTTGTCTAACTCTTTAAATTTAAATTCAGATAATCTAATATTAATATTTGTCAAATTTAAGATCTTAACTAAATTATTAAAAATATTGTATGCAGTATAGATATTATTACCAACTAACTCTTTTGTAATTATATTATTTATAATCGGGGCACACAAAATTGCACTAAAAATATGATTGGCTTCTTTTAAATTAAATTGAATTTTTTGAATTTCAAAAATATTTTCAATTGTTTGTTTGTGATTAATATTATAATCAAGTACGTCTAACATTTGAAGGACTAAATTATGTCTTAAATATTTTTTGTCATTTGAACTGGGATTTGCAAGAGAAATTTTTTGATCAATATTAAATAAATTAAATTTATCTAATTTTTTCTCTGATGTTAAATTATATGTCTTTGTTTCAATAAAACCAAGATTAACAAAATAATCTTTTATTTTTTTGTTGAATTCATAATTACTATTACCATTTATGTTTTGCAAATTATAAACAATAGGAGTTGATGGGAATTTATTGATATCTATTGTTTTAATAATTTCTTCTGAAATATCAAAAATATCTATTAGATCTTGTCTATAGTAAGGAAAAATAATTTGATTATTATTAATATTGTTACCAGTTCTAGTTAATATATCTATAATTTCATTTTTAGATAATTCAATACCAAGTGTAGAATTTATTTCATCAACATCTAACTTTATAGAATTAGATTTTTTTAGCTCAAATGATTTGATACATGATATGTTACTAATAAAATTATAATGACTTAATATATATTTATAAGTAACATATAAAGCTAATAAGTTTACATTGGTAGAAATGGATTTTAAAAATAAATTTTTAGAATTGGAATTAATATTAGTTTTTTTAGCATATTTTTGAAATTTGGTATTATTTAGATTCGCAAATTCCATATAAATATGACTTGTGTTTTCATCTACTGCATATTTTTTTGCACCTATTAAACCAATTGCTGCAATTATGTCATTGTTATTTTTTGTCACAATTGAATCTTTTTCTAATTTATATTCTCTATCATCTAGGGCTAAAATATTAGTTTCCTCATTTAAATTTTCAATACAAATTTTATTTACTTTATCTGCATCAAATAAATGCACAGGAGTAGCAAACAGTAAAGTAACAAAATTACCTAAATCAGCAATAGAATTAGTTGGATGAATTCCTGAATTTATCAAATATTTTTTTAGATTTCAATCTAATTTAAAATTATGTTTTTCAATTGAAAATTCCAAAAGACCATATTCATTTAAAGAATTAGAATTTATAGATATATTAATGCTATTTTTTGCATTGATAGGTTCAGGAATAATTAATTTTATTTCAAAATTAAAATATGCATTTAATTCATAAGCAATAAAATAAATTCCATTTAACTCATTACGATTACTAGGTATGCTTAATTCAAAAATTATATCATTAAGATTAAAGTATTCAATGAAATTAGATGAATTTAATTTTTCATCAATATTGGCCATAATAATTGATTCTTGCTCATATTTGGATAAAAAATCCGAAACATTAGGATTTAGTTCGTTATATCCACATAACATTCCTTGAGAAACTACACCTCTAATTTTTCTTTCCTGAATAATAATTCCATTTGGTAATTGATAACCTATCGGAGCCAATAATGCATAAACATTAGTAGTTAAATTTTTTGCTCCACAGACTATTTGCATAATATTATTGTGTGTTTGAATAGTACATATATGTAAATGATCACTATCTGGATGATTTTCAATATTAATAATTTTTACCAATTCAAGTGATTGATCAAGATGAGAATTATCCATTATTTGTTCTACTTCAATTCCGATGGCATTTAATCCGGTTTGCAGTTGTTGGTTTGTAAGTTTAGAAAATTTAGGATTAATTTTATTTAATAAATTTCTAGATAATAACATACTTCCCCCTTATTTTTTGAATTGTTTGTTAATATAAAAATTATTATTATAAAGATTACGAATATCACTAATTGAGTATTTTAACATTGCAATTCTCTCTACACCAATTCCACCTGCTAATCCTTTAGAGTTAATTATATTTGCAGATGTTAAAACCTTTTGATTCAACATACCTGCTCCTAATACTTCAATTCAACCTGTTTTTTTACAAATATTACATCCAACAGAATTACATTTAAAACAACTAATATCAACTTCAAAACTTGGTTCAGTAAAAGGAAAAAAAGATAAACGATATCTTGTTTTAACATCAGTTTCAAAAATATATTTTAAAAATGAATCAATTATTCATTTTAAATTAGATAGTGATAAATCTTTTCTAATTCAAACAAAATCAATTTGCGTAAATTGATGACTATGTGTAGCATCATCATCATCATTACGATAGACATTTCCATATGATAATAATCTAATATCTGAACTTTTATTATTATAAATTTGTTCAGCAGTAGTTGTTGTACAATGAGTTCTTAATAAAAAATTTTCATTAATAAAAAATGAATCATGATTATTTCTTGCAGGATGATCTTCTGGAATATTTAAATGTTGAAAATTAAATTTATCTTCTACAACTTCATTTCCACTTACAATTGTAAAATTTAATGAATTAAAAAAGTTAATAATATCATTTAAAACAATATTTAACAAATGATGATTACCAATTTTTAAACTATTAATCGATAATTCAACATCATTTAATGTCTTATTTTCAATATTATTATTATGTTCATTAAGAGAATTTAACTTATTATTAAATGTTTCTTCAATGTCTTTCTTGAATTCATTAATCATTAGTCCAAAAGCTTTTTTATCTTCAGCAGTTGCAATTCTTTTCATCATTGGATTAACATATTGCTTAATAAAAATATTTTTTATTTCAAAAGCTTGTTGTTCATTTTTTGCTTTTTGAAGTTCTTCTTTTAATAATTCTAATAATTCTTTGTTAGTCAACATAATTATTCCTTCTTTTTTGGTTGAAATAAAATTTTCATTTTAGTTTTATTATTATTTAAAAAAATAAAGCTAATTATTAATAATGTAATAATATTAAGAATACCAATTCCAACTAAAATAGCTCCAGATAATACATAATAAAAATCCTTATTATGAATATTTAAATTTAAGTTAGGTTCATGTATTCCTAAAAAGACACTTCCAATAATTAAAAATGATAAACTCAAAATAAATAAAATAATTAATATTGAAATAATAAAAATAAATTTTTTCTTATTTAATACCATATTATTCCTTTCTATAATTATTATTAATTAAATGATTGAGTGTTTTTTTATGTTTATTTTCATTTGCTCGTTTTTGAATTAATCTTTCTATATCATTATTTATTTCAATGTGATTTAAATATTTATCTAAATCTGTATAAGTAAATTTAAATTCATCTTCATCAAATTGATTAATATATAAACCAGCACTAGGTTTTTGATTAATAATTTCCATAGGTATTTGAAGATATTTAGCCATATTTATAATATCTTGTTTTGTGAAGTTGATAAGTGGATATAAATCACCATTTGAATCTCCAAATTTAGTAAAATATCCTAAATAATATTCATCATAATTTAAATTTGAAATTACTAATCCATTGTTTTCAAATGCTTTAGAATATAAAAACATGTTTCTAAGTTTTGATTTAATATTATAGGCATTCATTTTATTGGTAATTTCAAAATCATTAACACACTGTTTTCACAATGAACTGAAATCATATAATTCAATTTTTAAGTTCAAAAACCGTTCAATTTTTTTTATTAATGGATAATCATTATTATTTTCAATAGGTAAGTAATAAGGTAAAATTTTGTAATTAGGTAAGAATTTATGAATAATTGTTAGGGTTAAACAACTGTCAATTCCTCCAGATACTCCAATGATTAGAGTATTTTTATTTGAATGATCAGTTATTTCGGTAATATTATTAACAATTGATTCAATTTTATTCTTCATATTCTAATTCAACATTATAAATTTTTATAATATCTCCAGGTTTGGCATTATGTTCTTTTAATTGTTCAAAAAGATTTGTTGATTTCATTTTTTGATTAAACCTAATTAAATTATCAGGAGTATTTATAGGAATTCTATGTGCTCAATATTTTAAATAATCACATTTAATTTCAAAAACATTTTCTTTAGTTTGAATTATTTCTATTTCTTTAGACAATTCTTCATCTTTATTTTTGTGTCTAGTAAATTCTTTGATAATCTTATCATCAATAATTGCTTCTTCAGCAAATTTAACATTTAAATATTCATTATAAATTATTTGTTTTAATTGCTCAAGACCCTCTCCTGTAACACATGAAATTGGGCAAATTTCATAATTCTTAAAATTTAGTTTTAATTTATTTAATTGATAGTCATCGATATCTAAATCAAGTTTATTAGCAACTATAATAATTTTTTTATTTATAAGATTAACATTGTATTTTTTTAATTCATCAAAAATAATATTTACACTTTCAACAATATTTTCATTATCATCAATTGATAAACTTACAATATGTAATAATACTTTACATCTTTCTATGTGTTTTAAGAATTCATGTCCTAAGCCAACCCCTTTACTCGCCCCTTCAATAAGACCAGGAATATCAGCAATAATAATTTTTTGTCCATTGTAATCAAATGAACCTAAAATTGGTACAAGAGTAGTGAATTGGTAATTTGCAATTTTGGGTGCTGCATTAGTTAATTTAGATATTAATGTGGATTTTCCGGCATTAGGCAACCCGATTAAACCAATGTCAGCTAATTCTTTTAATTCTAATCTTGCATTAAAAGTTTCACCTAATTCACCTTTTTCATATAATGTTGGAGCTTTATTATAACCAGATTTAAAATGATTATTACCATGACCACCAAATCCACCTGATGCAATTAAATATTTTTGATTCTCAATTGTAATATCAGCAATTATCTTATTTGTATCCTCATTTATAACAATAGTTCCAAGTGGAACTTTTACTATTAAATCTTCGGCATTAGCTCCATACATATTTTTAATGCCACCGTTTTCACCATTTTTTGCAATTATTTTTTTTGTATAGTTTAGTGTTTCAAGAGATGTTTCATTATGGTCACCAACAAAATATATACTACTACCATGTCCACCATTACCGCCAGCTGGTCCTCCTAATGGAACATGAGCTTCTCGCCTTCATGAAACAATACCATCTCCACCATCTCCTGCTTTAATTAATAATCTACATTTATCTATGAATGCCATAATTTCACCTCTACATATTTTTTATTATATAAAAAATACCTGCAATTGCAGGTATTAATTTTAAATATGGAGCGGGTAATGAGAATCGAACTCACATTAATAGCTTGGAAGGCTATAGTTCTACCATTGAACTATACCCGCATATATGGTGCTGGAAGAGGGACTTGAACCCTCACGTCCTTAACGGACACAGGATTTTAAGTCCTGTGCGTCTACCATTCCGCCACTCCAGCATAATAATGTAATATAAATATTATTACATTAATCATAAAATGGTGCCCCATACAAGACTCGAACTTGTGACCCCTTCATTAAAAGTGAAATGCTCTACCACTGAGCTAATGAGGCATTTTGTTAAATACATGGAATATTATAACAAATTTTTTTACTAATATTTGCTTTTTCATGGATTTGCACCACGTTAAAATGTTTTACTATATAAACTAAAAAAGCATAATGGCTGGCCTGGTAGGGATCGAACCTACGCATGGAAGAATCAAAATCTTCTGCCTTACCGCTTGGCTACAGGCCAACAATGGTGGACAGAGTTGGATTCGAACCAACGAAACCGGGGTGGCTGATTTACAGTCAGCTGCGTTTGGCCACTTCGCTATCTGTCCAAAATTGTTATGATAAAATCACAACAAAATTAATTTTAACAAAAAAAAATAATTATGAGATATTATTTTATTTTTTTTGTATTTTTTTAATTTGAACTTTATAAGGTTTATCTATACTTTTAACTTCAACAGTATCATTTACTTTTAAATCAAGGATAGTTTTTGCTAATGGAGATTCATTAGAAATTTTTCCATTTTCAGGATCTGAACCTTCACTACCAACAATTGTAAAAGTATATTCTTTATTATCACTAAAATCTAAATATGTTACAGTAGTACCAATTGTAACTTTTTTAGTATCCACAACCTTAGAATCAATTAACTCATAATTGTCTAAAATATCTTTAATTTTTTGAATTTCTTCTTCAATGTGACCTTGTTCATTTTTTGCTGCATCATAATCAGCGTTTTCTGATAAGTCACCTTGTTCTCTAGCATCTTGAATTTGTTGAATAATTTCAGGACGACGAACATTAATTAAATATTCTAATTTTTCTTTATACTCATTAACATCTTGTAATGTTAAGAATCTTTTTTCATTATTTGCCATAATTACCTCTATTGAAAAATAAACTATCTATAATTATTCTAAAAATATACAAAAAATTT
>CALUPI010000036.1 GCA_944322645.1 uncultured Ureaplasma sp. | reverse complement strand
AAACATTATCGAAAATTACCAATGACTACTAAAATTATTAATACTGATCATGGTTCAAGTTACTTAAGTTATGAAGTGCAAGATTATTTAAAATCTAGAAATATTTTGCAATCAGTTGGTATTGTAGTTGTTCATACCATAATCGTTGGATAGAGGATTTTTGAAAATGCATTAAATATGAATGATTTACAATATACCCTACGAATAAAGTAACATTAACTAATTACATTAAATATTAAGAAATATATTGATTTTTTTAATAATTCTAGGTTATCAAAATTTAGTGGAAGTTGAAATATTCCATTAAAAATTGACAATGAATATAAAATAAATAGTGGGCAATTTATCTAAAACGTTCTACTATTTAGTAAATTTTGAAATTTTTTCATTGTTTATTAATGGGTAAAAAATAATAAAAATCAAAATTCTAAGTATAAACAAGTTTTGCAAGATTATGATATTGAATTAGTTGAAATTCACAATTATGATTTATTGGCTAAATTAAAAGATAAAATAAAGAAAGAAAAGTCAAATAATATTGCAAAAACAAGGAATCTAAAATGGCAAGAAGAAGTAAAATTGATTTGTTGTATGAAGTTGTGTTAAATTTAAAAGAGGAATTTAGTGGATTTAAAACTGAAGTAAAATCTGAAATTCAAGAAATTAAGAATGATTTATATATATTAAAAAAAGATGTGAATGCACTTAAATCAGAAGCTATAAAACATGGATGAAATGTTTAGCTACTGTATAAAATATCAACCACAACATTATATAATGTAGTTTAGCTGTTATTTGATGTAGGAAAAATTATATATTCTAATATAATCTAGAAATATGATTAGAGTTAATTCAAAAGCAAAAAAATTATTTAAAATAGAGTTAAAAACCAATAATATTAGCAAAAATAAATTGGAGGTTTCTTCATATTTTAATAATTTACAGCAGATGATATTAGAAAAAAATAATGAATTAAAATTAGTGATGAACAACAACAAAAATGTTAATAAAGTAAATGAATTAAAACATGAAATAAATTTGTTAAATAAACAAATGAAAAATAGTTCTTTAGCAACATCAATACAAACTAAAAATATAAAATTTTCGGCAAGAACAATAAGGTTAGGATGATTTTATAAAATTAATAATATATGATTTAAAATTTTATTAGTATGTTTATTAGGCATTTTATCATCAGTTGTAATTTGATTATTTGTTCAATATACTGGTTTATATTCTGCAGGAATTAGTGGAATTATCCAAGGTATTGCTAAAATTGTAAAAATAGGAATGGACGGAAATTCAGAATCATTAATTAATTTAGTATACAATATCATATTCTGATGCTTATATTTTTTAATTAATATTCCATTGCTAATTTTTTCGTATTTTAAAATTAGTAAAGAATTTTGTTTATTAACTGTAATATATATTACTTTTTCTCAATTAATTGGTTTTGGTTTAGGTTTTATTAATAATGGTAATGGGATATTTATATTTACAGACATGACCAATATTACATCTGAAAGCACAATTTTTATAAGCGATGTTCAATTATTACCATGAAATTCAAGTAATGGACTAGTTATAGGATTATTTATATATGGCTTAGTATACGCAATTGTTTCGGGTACAACATATAGTATCTTATATATTTTGGGTTCATCAACTGGTGGGACAGATATTTTTGGATTATATTATTCAAAAATAAAGAATAAATCTATTGGAACATTATTAACATATTTCAATGCTACTAGTCTTTTTTTAGGTGTATTATTAGGTTCTTTTGTGTGTTGAATAATGAAATCAAGTGATGATCAAAAAACTGTTAATAATATTTTAGAAGCTATTTTTAGTCCGAATTTAATTGCTTCATTATTATCAACAGCTCTTGCAGGGTTAATATATAATTACTTTTTTCCTAGAAATAAAATTATTAAAGTGCAATTATATTCTAAAAAATCTGAAGATGTTGTTTTATCATTATTAGAAAAGGAATGAACATATAAAGTTGTCATTTCTAATAATAGTGATAGCTTAGCAGGTGATAGCAACTCAAAAACTTTAGAAACTGTATGTTCATATATTGACTTACCAATATTAATTTCTAATATTAGGGAAATTGATGCAACAGGATTAATAACAATATATTCAATATTTGGTGTTGATGGTGAATTACCAACTACAATTTATGAAAGACAGGTAAAATAATATGCAAAACATCCCTATTAATAAAATAAATTGATTTCCAGGTCATATGAAAAAAGCAACTGATGAGATTAAACAGAGGCTAAATTGTGTAGATTTAATAATTGAGGTGGTGGATTCTAGATGCATTCATTCTTCATCTAATATGGATTTAATAAAAATTATCAATAATAAGCTTCATTTAAAAATAGCACTTAAATCTGATTTGAGTTTATTAAATGAACAATATCAAACGGATTTAATAATTACTAATACAAAGAATAAACAAAATAGAAACAAAATAATATCTATTTTTTATAAAATTTTTGAAGATAAAATTAATAAATATAAATTAAAAGGCTTAGTTAATCCTAAATTTACACTAATGATAATTGGTTTGCCAAATGTCGGAAAATCTAGTTTAATCAATTTTTTAAAATCAAAAAATAATTTAGTAGTTAAAAATTTACCTGGAGTAACCAAAAATCAACGTATTGTTAATATAAACGAAAATTTTGATTTAATAGATACACCTGGAATTTTATTTAAGAATATTAATGATATAAATACAGCATATAAATTATCTTTAATTAATACTATTAAAAAAGAAGTGTTGCCCATTGAAGATGTTGTTAAATTTGGTTTTAATTATCTTTTTTCTAATTTTTATGAAAAATTAAAAATATTTTATAAAATTGAAGATTTTAACAATTACTATGATTTTTTAAATTTAGTTGCAAATAGATATAAATATATTACCAAAAATGCTGAACTTGATATAAATAGAGTTATTTCTAGAGTTTTTAATGATTTAATAGATTGTAAAATTTCTAAAGTAAATTATGATTTTTAGAAATTTTTTTATTTTTTTCATTATATATTAATGGTGAGAAAAATGATAAATAGTTTTTTTGGTAAATTGATATATAAAAACAATAATGATATATATTTACAAAATGTAAATGGATGTTGCGAACTTTATTATGAAAAAAATTCTGATTTAAAAATTGGAAATGATTACTTTTTTTATTATTTTGATTATCAAATTAATAATTCAAAAGGATTGTGTATCCATTCTAAGATTGCTTTTATCAATTTAATTGAAGCAATAAATTTTAAAGAGCTAATTAATATTAATGGAATTGGAATTAAAACAGCATTAAAAATTATAAATTCAGGGGTCAAGGATTTTAAATTAGTAGCAATAAATGAAGATATTGATTATATTGCTAAAAATTTTAATATTTCTGAATTAATAGCAAAAAATATTATTAAACATTATCAAAATAAAGAAATAAACTCAATAAATGAAAATGAATCAATAAAACTAAATAATGCCATTAATAATTTAGAAAAATTAGGATATAAAAAAGATTTAGTTAAAAAAATTGTCTTAAACCGAAAGAAAGAAATTATTGAACACCAATTTAATGAAATTTTTTCAATGTTAATAATGGATATAAAGAATGAACGTAATAAACTTAAGACCAAGTAATTTTAATGATTTTATTGGTAAAGACAATGTTAAATTAGTATTAAAAATTGCTATTGAAAATTCTTTAAAATTGTCAACAAATCTAGATCACATAATATTTTATGGAAATCCAGGAATTGGCAAAACAAGTTTAGCAACAATTATAGCAAACGAAATGAATAGAAAAATTCATTATATACAAGGTGGCACTATCAAACAATATAGTGATTTGTTAGATATTGTATCGATTATTAATGAACATGATATATTATTTATTGATGAGATTCATAATATTGATGACAAAATTTTTGAATTATTTCATAGTCTATTAGAAGATTTTGTGATAGATATAAAAATTGGAAAGGAATTAAATTCTCAATATAATAGGTTTTCTGTCCCTAGATTTACATTAATTGGATCAACCACAAAATTAAGTAATATACCTCAACCCTTAGTTGATAGATTTCCTATAAAATTATGAATTGATAATTATACAGATGATGAAATTTCCTTAATCTTAAATAAAATAAATTCATTTATTGATGTTGGAATTAATGAAGAAGAAATTAATATAATTGCTAAATGTGCAAAAGGTATTCCAAGAATTGGAATAAATATTTTGCGTCGTGTAATTGATTTTAAGTGTTTTGATAAAGATAACTTCAATATAGTTGATTGTTTACTTAATATTGGAATTTTTCCATTAGGTTTAGAAATTATAGATTTCAAATATTTATTAATATTATATGAATCTAATAATAATGTTGGTTTGAATCAATTATCTCAATGTTTATATATAGATAAAAAAATGATAGAGGAAAAAATCGAACCTTATCTATTAAGAACAAAACTTATAATAAGATTAAGAAATGGTAGACAATTAACTGAGATAGGTAGAGAATATGTTAGTAATAATTTAAAATATTTTAAACATAGCTAAGAATTCCTTGTTTTCGCCTTTTGCTCCTTTAATTGGTGATTCTATAATTTTTACTAATTTAAAATTATACTCGTTAGCACTTTTTAGAACATTATTAATTGCTTGATTATGAAGTTTAGGAGATTTTATGCAACCTTTATTTTTTGTAATTATTGCCTTATTTAATTCAAATTGTGGCTTAATTAAACAAATTAAAATTTGTTCGTTTTTGAAAATTGGCATAAGTGTTTCGAAAACATTTTTTAAACTTATAAAACTTACATCAACAACAAAAATATCTATATTAATGTTAAGAAAAATGTCAGGTATTTGTTTTAAATTTGTATTTGGTAGGTTAATAACCTTAGGGTTAGATAATAATGAAGAGTGTAACTGATTAGTTCCAACATCAAGCGCATATACGATTTTTGCACCATTTTTAATGCAACAATCAGTAAAACCACCAGTAGAAGCACCAATATCTAAAACAATTTTATCCTTCATATTTATTTGAAAATGTTTAATTGCTGATTCTAATTTTAATCCACCACGTGAAACGAACTCTAAATAAGAAATTATATTAATACTATCATCATCGGATACTAAAAAATTTGGTTTATTAATAATTTTACTATTAACCCTAACTTTTGAATCTAAAATTAATTGTTGTGCTTTATTTCGACTTTCAGCATATTGATTGTCATACAAATATTTATCTAATCTTAATTTATTTGTCATATTTAATATTATATCTATATAATTATTATAGTTATATACTTTGGAGATAATATGAGTAAGAATAATATAAAAACAAAATCTACCAATTCTGCTGTTAAGGCAAAGTCTAAAGATGACAAAAATTACGAAACAAAAATCGTAAAAAATAATTCATCTTGACTTTCTGATGTTTTTCATGGTTCTATGATGGGATTATCTGGAGTGGCATATGGCTCATCAGTTTCTGTCATTTCTAATTGACATGACAATTCCTTTAAAACAATTTTAGATAGACTTTCTTATTTATTTAAAAAGTCTTCAGCTAGTAATTATTTTAAAAATTTATTTTCATTAGCCATTTTTATAATTTCTGCATTAGCCATTTTTATAATTTCATATGTTGTGTATGCTGAAATTTATAAGGCTGGATATGCTATTGCAGCATCATTTTTGTTTATTGGATTAAATACTTTTTCAATTCCAATGTTATTTTTGATAAAGTCAAAAAAACCAAATTTAGCAATAAATTCTCAACAATTTGCTACATATAATAAACCTAAAATAAATTGAATTTTATTTGCTGTAGTTTTTTTCTTGATATTTGGAATCGCATTCATTGCAAGATATGCATGAACAACAAATGATTATCCAATTGGTTTAATTAATTTTGATCAATATCAAACATATATTAATCCTTTATCAAATAATATTTCTTCCACATTGTATTCATCTAGTAATTTAGTCACATCATATATTTTGCAAATTTTATTTGGGGCATTTTTGTGTGGATTTGCAACATTTATTCCTGGTTTAAGTGGTTCTTATTTGTTAAATGTTGTGGGTGTAAATACAGATATTAATATTGCTGTACAATATGGATTTGGAGGTTATAATTCAGGCATAGCTAATATTTCTAGCGATTGAGCATGACCGGTAATTGTTATTTCATTCATTGGAATTGTAGCTGGAATTGTTACATCAATATTTGTTGTAAATTATTTATTGAAGAATCATCATGATTTATTTAACACAGCTGTTTTAGCTATTTCTATTGCATCATTTATAGGTATATTTATTTCATTTAATTCAAATGAATATATTGTATTATCAAATGACAATTCATTATTAGGAACTTCAATAGGTCTATTCTTTATTCCAATAATTCCTGTATTTGGAACAATGTTATATTTTCAAAAAACTAAAAAAATTAATATTAAATTTTTGTCTTTTATTAAATAATTATGAGAACATTACTTGGTAATATAATTCAAGCAAATAAAATGTTTAAAATGATAGAAAATAATGACAAAATTGCAGTTGGAGTTTCTGGTGGTAAAGACTCTATGTGTTTATTGTTAGCACTATCATATTATAAAAAAAGATTGTTTAAAGATTATGGATGAAATATTGAAATTATTGGTATTCATCTAAAAATGAATTTGTGTGCAATTGATTATGATCCTATTATTAAATTTTGAGAATCAAAAGGTATCCAATTTATTGTTGAACCTACACAAATGGGAGAAATATTACGTGAACATATGAAGAAAAATAAAATTCAATGTTCATTGTGCTCTAAAATGAAGAAATCAATTTTAATTGAAACAGCAAAAAAATATAATTGTAATAAGGTAGCAATGGGTCACCATGCTGATGATGCTATCGAAACATTATTTATGAATATGATTAATGAAGGAAGAATATCAACCTTTAAACCAAAAATGTATTTAGATAGAAGTAAAATGATGTTTATTAGACCATTAATATTAGCTAGAGAAAATGATATAAAAAAAGCGGCTAAAAACTTAAATTTGCCTGTTGTCCCATGTGGTTGTCCAATGGAAGGATTTACACAAAGGGATTCAATTAAATTATTTTTAAAAACTAAAATTTATGATAATCCGAAAACTAAAGCTGCTTATAAAAATTTTTATATAAGTTTGTTAAATGGAAAACAGTTTGATATGTGATTTTATGACAAAGAAAATAAAAATATTGTTGATGAAGATTTAAGAGATTTTGCTATTAATAATGGAAAAATTATTTAATTTCACAACAATTTTTTTATTTTTCATTAATAAATAATATAAAATAATACTATATATTATATTTTTAAGGAAGTTGCGTTAATTATGAATTATAAGAAAAAATTTAGATTAGAAAAAACTAATGTCAAGAATAAAGTTGTATTTTTACGTCTAGACTTAAATGTTCCTGTAGTTAATGATGAAATTACTTCAACTAAAAGAATCGATGCTGCTATTCCTACTATCAACTATTTACTTGAACATGGAGCAAAAGTTGTAATTTTATCTCATTTTAGAAGAATTAAAACTTTAGATGATGTAGTTTCTGGTAAGAATTCATTATATTTAGTCGCTAAAGAATTGGCAAATAAATTAGTTGGTAAAACTAATAAATTAACATTTATTGGTGATAACAAAGGAAGAGTTGTTGAAAGTGAAATTAATAACATGAACCCTGGTGAAGTTATTGTTTTAGAAAATACTCGTTATAATGATGTTGATGAAAATGGTCACCTAATTAATTTAGAATCAGGATGTGATCAAGAATTATCTAAATATTGAGCAAGTTTATGTGATGTATTTTGTAATGATGCTTTTGGTGCTGCACACAGAAAACATGCTTCTACATATGGTATTGGTGAATTTGCAAAAAAATCTTGTATTGGTTTCTTAATGGTAAAAGAAATAGAAACATTATCAAATGTTATTGATAATCCTACAAGTCCATTCTTAGTTATTTTTGGTGGTGCTAAGGTTAGTGATAAATTAAAAGCAGTTGAAAATGTAATTGATAAGGCTGATAAAGTTATTATTTCAGGTGGCATGGCTTATACTTTTGTTGCTGCTCAAGGATATGATGTTGGATTATCTTTAGTTGAACAAGACATGATTCCTGTTGCTAGAGAATTAATGGATAAATATCCTGAAAAATTATCAATATCTTGTGATTTTATGTGTTCCCCAGAATTTGCTAATATAGAACCTGAATATAGAACACAAGAAGAAGGATTAGAAGGTTTAATGGGATTAGATATTGGTAAAAAATCAATTGAAAAATTTGTAAAAGATATTAATGAAGCTAATACTATTCTATGAAATGGACCAATGGGAGTTACTGAATTTAGTGAATATGCTAAGGGTACAAATGACATTTGTAATGCAATTGCACAAAGAACAAAAATTGGTGCATATACTGTAATTGGTGGTGGTGATTCTGCAGCTGCTGCTGAAAAACTTGGAAAACAAGATTCATTTAGTTTTATCTCAACTGGTGGTGGTGCATCACTTGCTTTAATTGAAGGAAAAGAATTAGAAGGTATTGCATCTATTAAAGATAAAAAATGATACCACTGATGAAATTAGTAATTTAATATGACAACACATAACAAAGCAAAAAAAGGCGAAATTGCAAAAGTTGTCTTAATGGCAGGGGATCCATTAAGAGTAAAATGAATTGCTGAAAACTTTTTATCTAATGTAAGATTAGTTAATAATGTTAGATGTGCATATTGCTATACTGGATATTATAAAGGTATCGAAGTTTCAATAATGGCACATGGTATGGGTATTCCATCGATTGGTATATATTCATATGAATTATTTAAGTTTTATGATGTTGAAACAATTATTAGAATTGGTTCAACTGGTTCATATTCAAAAGATATTCTTGTTAATGATTTGATTTTGGTTGATTCTACATATAGTGAGTCTACATATGCACAATTGCTTGGTGTTTCTAATGACAATATTTTATATCCAACTGAGCAAATTAATTCAACTATTCAAGATGTTGCTAATGAAATTAAAATGAACATTAAAACTTGTCGTTGTCA
Organism: uncultured Ureaplasma sp.; assembly: GCA_944322645.1. GTDB lineage: Bacteria > Bacillota_I > Bacilli_A > Mycoplasmatales > Mycoplasmoidaceae > Ureaplasma. The sequence continues at coordinate 17,309 of CALUPI010000036.1, read as the reverse complement.
CTCATCAGATATATTTTATTCAGATGAATCATATGTTGATTTAGTTGAAAAAACTAAATCTAAATGTGTTGAAATGGAAGCCTTTGGTTTATTTGCTAATGCCAAAAAATTAAACAAAAAAGCTGCAACATTATTAACTTGTAGTGATTCATTAGTTACAGGAGAAGGTTTATCTCCAGAAGAACGTCAAACTTCTTTTAAAAATATGGTTACTTTGGCATTAGAAAGTGCTATTAAATTGATATAATAATTTATATAACAAAATATTGAAAGGAAATGTTATTATGGTGGAAAGTAAAAAACCAATGACTCGTAAACAAGTTGTAGATAAAATTGCTTTTACAACAAATTTATCAAAAAAACAAGTTGAAGAAATCATTACAGAATATGAAAACATGATTCTTTATGATTTAGCAGTTGCACATGAAGCAAAAATTGGTATAATTGGAAAAATTAAAATTAAAGAACGTGCTGAACGTCCAGGAACAGATTTATCAACTGGTGAATCAGTAATTATCCCAGCTAAATTAGTACCTAAGTTTTTATTTAGTAAGGGTGTTAAAGAATTTGTTGCTAATAAAATTAAAAAATAATTTAAATGTATCTTAATGATACATTTTTTTTGTTAATATACTAAGAAAATCAATTCTTCCAGGAAAAAATAAATTTAATTTATAATTATTTAATTTAGAATCATAAATAGAAATTTTTGTTTTATGTTTTGTACGGCTTCAAGGAATGCAATAATAAGAATCATAAGTTTTAAAATTAATTATTAAAAGACTTATACCCTTATATATTTCTTCAATTTCATTCATATATTTTATTTGATGTGGTTGCATTTTATTAATATAAAAACAATCTTGTTCTGTTTGTTTAGCTTCTATTACAATAAACTTACCTTTATAAATTCCATAATAATCAACATCAGATTTTTTATAAATTTTACCAATTATGTTATTATCATTTTTTTCTATTATTTTTATAGGAATATCTAGTTTTCTAAATAAAGCAATTTTATTTTTTTCATAATGCTCAATACTATTGTTAATTATAGTTTCTAAATACATTCCTTTGTTTTTGTTTATATTCATGTTGTAAAATATAATATATATTATATTCAAAAATGTTTTTAAGGAGAAAAAATATGGCTACAATTTTCCAAGCAAAAGAATTACGTCCTGGTCACACATTTTTATTTAAAGGGAATATTTATCAAGTTATTGAAAATTCATTTAATAAAACTGCTATGAGAGAAGGAATTGTTAAATGTAAGGTTAAAAATTTAAGAACAGGTGCAATTACTACTGAAGTGTTAACTGGTGAAAAAGTTGAACAAGCTCCCATTGAAACTTCTAAAATGATTTTTAGTTATGATGATGGTAACAATTTTGTTTTCATGAACAATGAAACTTTTGAACAAATTGAAATTCCCAAAACTAAATTAGAATGAGAAAAGAATTTTATTACAGATGGTACTGAAGTCACAATAATTAGATATGAAAATGAATTATTAGGTGCAAGCTTACCAGATCAAGTTGCAATTCCAATTGCTGAAGCTGAAGAAGCTGTTCAAGGAAATACTGTTCAAAATGTGACTAAAAAAGCATGATTAGTTACTGGTTGAGAAATTTTAGTACCTCAATTTATTAAATCTGGGGAAGTTGTATTAATTAGAACTTCTGATGGACAATATGTAGGAAGAGCAAAATAACAATATATGAGCAATGAAGACAACAAACCCCTTTCACAATGAGAAAAAAGGGTTAAATTAACTAAGTTTTTCTATACATATTTAATTAAATCCAAAATTTCTATTGATATTAATAGGGAAGCTATCAATGATTTTCAATTGGACGCAGAACAATTGCAAATATTTGAATATTTTGTAGAACATCAACAGGAACTTATAAATATAATTAATCAAAACACAAATGATCATTGAAATTGTAGTAGATTAAATTTTGTTGATCAAGCTATCCTATTTGAAACAATTTCAGAATATAGAGTATTTCATACAGATAAAAAAATATTAATTGATCAAGCATTAATTACAGTTAAGAAATATTCTGATTATCAAAATTATAAATATATTAATGCTATCTTAGATAAAATACTTAATTAGTTATGAATAAATTTTTTGCAAAAAAACAAAAAGATTTAACTTTTAGTTTTTATGATAATGATATTAATCATATTTTAAATGTATTAAGATTAACAATAAATGATAAAATTATTGTTTTTTTTGATTCTAAAAAATATATTTGTAAAATTATTAATCTTTCACCATTGTTAGCAATGATATTAGAAGAAATACCAAACAATAGTGAATTATATGAAACAAAAATTACTGTGTTTCAGGCAATTATTAAGCCTAAAAATTTTGAATTAGTATTAACTAAAGCTACTGAGTTAGGTGCTAACTATTTTTATCCAGTTATATTTAATAGAACTCAATTCAATAATATTGAAAAACATGATAGATATGAAAAAATTATTTGTGCTGCATGTAAACAATGTGGACGAACAAATATTCCAAAAATTAATCCAAAAATTAATTTTAAAGATATGATGTCATTATTTATTGATTATGATTATGTTGTAGTTGCTAATGAATATGATTCTAATTCTTCTAATGATTTATTATCATATTTATTGGATAGTAATATTAATAATAATACTAATATTGCAATTGTGGTCGGCCCAGAAGGTGGTTTTAGTGATGATGAATTAAAAACATTATTAAATATTAAAAATATTAATTTTGTTGGTCTTACAAAGAGTATTTTAAAAAGTGAAACTGCAACATGTTATATGTTATCTATATTGGTAAGTTATTTTATACACAAAGGAAATCAATAATGAGAAATACTAAATTTTTTATTAACAATTCATGATGAGTATATTTATTAATATCTATATTGCTTGGTTTTATTTTATTAATACCATTATTTATAACTATATCATTAGATTCTAACATTTCAGCCTTTGCTGGCAATAATTCTCAAATTTTTTTAGGTTCCACAATTCCATTATTGATAATATTAGATTCTATACTAATAATATATTCCATTAAACAGTATAAATCTTTATCATTTTCTCTTAATTTTAATAATTGAATTAATAAATTTTTTGCAAACCTAATATTGCTACTTATTCAATCATTTATTCAATTTATTTTATTCATGATTATTTGATTAGTCCCAATTGATAAATCTGGTACCAATAACATATATGAAGATGTGGCTAATATTAGAATAATGTTATATGCTATTTTAGGTAGTGTAACAATATTTGTGTTTAGTGGTTTAAGTTTATATTTAAATTTATATAATAAGTATTTAATTACATATAAAATCAATAAGGAAAAATATGCTCATTAATCAATTAAAAACATATGCAATTACAACATTAGGATGTAAAGTTAACTCTTATGAATCAAGTGTAATTAAAAATGATCTTGATTCATATGGTTTTTTAGAAGTACCATTTGATGCAATTGCAGATATTTATATAATAAATACTTGTAGTGTTACTAACACTGCTGATGCTAAGTCACGTAATATGATAAGCAGAGCTCGTAAAAATAATCCAAATGCAATTATAATTGTTTGTGGTTGCTATAGTCAGGTTTCATCTGAATATTTAAAAAATAAATTTGGAATTAATATATTATTGGGGAATAAATATAAAAACAACATTATTAAAATTATTGAAGAATATTTAGATCAAAAGAAACAAATTATAAAAATCGATAATTTATTACTAGAAACAAATTTTGAAAATTCTAAAATTGAAACTTTTAAAGATCAAACAAGAGCATATGTTAAAATCCAAGATGGTTGCAATTTCATGTGTAGTTATTGTATTATTCCATTTACAAGAGGGCGTCAAAGAAGTAAAGACCATTCTACTTTAATTAATGAAATTAATCAATTAGTTTCAAATGGATTTAAGGAAATAGTTTTAACTGGCGTGAATACTGCCGGATATAATGATGGTGAATATGATTTTTATAAATTATTAAAAGATATTAATCAATTAGATGGTAAATTTAGAGTAAGAATATCATCTGTGGAACCATTTCAAATTTCAGATGATATTATTAATTTAATAGCAAATAATAAAAATAGATTTTGTCAACATTGACACATTTGCTTACAATCTGGAAGTGATCCTGTATTGGCAAAAATGAATAGAAAATATTCTACATCTGAATTTTTAACATTGGTAAATAAAATTTATAAATTAAATCCATATACTTCAATTTCTACAGATTATATAGTTGGATTTCCTACTGAAACAGAGAATAATCATTATGAATCCATTGAATTTTTAAAATTAGTAAAATTTAGTAAAATTCATGTTTTTCCATATTCAATTCGCTCATATACTCCAGCCAGTAAATTACCACAAATTAAAGATTCTATAAAAAGTAATAGAGTAAAAGAAATTTTAGAATTAAATAAAGAATTATCAAAAGAATTTATAAATAAATTTGTTAACAAAAATGTTGATGTTATTTTTGAAAAACAAATTAACAATAATACATATATTGGACACAGTAGTGAGTATTTTGAGGTTATTGTTAAATCTGATGAAAATATTTTGAATAAATTATGTTTAGTTAAAATAAATAGAATTATAGGCGATAACACTATTGGTGAACTTATTAAAATATTAGATTAGTATGAAAAATAAATTAATTACAATTATTGGTCCAACAGCTGCAAAAAAAACTACATTAGCACATCGAATTGCTCAAAAAATTAATGGAGCAATAATTAATGCTGATGCATTTCAAGTTTACAAACAGTTAAATGCTGGGGTTAATAAACCACCTAAGCAGCAAATGAAAGAAATAGATTATTATTTCATTGATAATATTAATTATTGAGATGAATGAAATATTTCTATATTTCAAAAGGAATTTGATGCAATATATAAAAAAATTATTTCTGAAAATAAGGTACCTATTTTATGTGGAGGCAGTCATTTATATATTGATTGTATACTAAAAGGTTATGATTTAACCAAAACATTAGATGATTCTATTCAAAAAGAAATAGAAAAATGAACAAATTATGATTTATACAATTACATTTTTAAATATGACAAAACTTCTGCTCAAAAAATTTGCATTTCTAATAGAAAACGTTTATTAAGATGTGTTGCAATATTAAAAATGAATAATAATTTACCTAAATCCGAAACAGATTATATTAATAATAAACCTAAATATAACTCTTTAGTTATTATGGTAAATAAGGATCGTGAAACATTATATAATGATATCAATAATCGTTTTGATCAATTTGTAGATCAAGGATGAATTGATGAGGTAAATAAATTAATATTACAATATCCAGATATTGTTTATTCTAATGCCTTTAAAGCAATTGGATATAGTGAAATTGCTAATTCCATTTTAAATATGGACAAGATTGACTTAGATTCAATAAAGAAAAAAACAAGACACTTAGCAAAACGTCAATTAACTTGATGTAATAACAAATTTCTAGATAAAATTATCTATGATTATCAAAATGGTGATTTTGATAATTTATTAGAAAAAATTATTAATTTTTATTATGACTAAACATTTATATATTCATATTCCATTTTGTAAAAATATTTGTTCGTATTGTGATTTTACAAGAATTAAAACTTGTGATTTTAATTTAATTAATGATTATTGTAATGAAATTATTAAACAAATTGAGTTAACTTCAATAAAAAACCAATATGAAACAATATATATAGGTGGAGGAACACCAAACTATATTCCTAATCAAATTTTAAACAAATTTCTATCTAGAATTAGCAAATTTTTAGATTTTAATAATGAATATGAATTTACTATTGAATGTAATCCTGAATTTTTAACCCTTGAGCAAGCAAAAATATTGAAATCTAATTTTATAAATAGAGTATCAATCGGCGCTCAAATTTTAAATGATATAATTTTAAAATTACTTAATAGAAATCATAATACTTTAGATATTACAAATGCAATCCAAAATTCTAGAGAAGTTGGTATAAACAATATAAGTTTAGATTTTATTTATAATTTACCATTTATGACAATTAAGGATATTGATCAAATTTTTGAATTTATAAATAAATATAAAATTCCCCACATATCTTTTTATTCTTTAGAATTAAAAGAAAATTCTATTTTAACAAAACAAAAGCATATTTTGAATAATGAAGTTGAAGAAAAACAATTGTTATACATATTAGAATGTTTTAAAAAACTAAATTATCAGAGATATGAAATTTCTAATTGATGTATATCTAATAAATATAAATCTAAGCATAATATTGCATATTGACTTACAAAAGACTGAAAAGGTATAGGTAAGGGTGCACATGGTTTTGAGTACCATTGTTTGTATAATGTTTCTTTATCAAACCATGGTTGAAATATTAATTGTGAAACATTATCATTAAAAGAATATTACTTTCAAGTTTTAATGATGGGATTAAGATTAGTGAATGGGATTAATATTAGTATATCCCCATATAAAGATGCGTATGAAATGTATAAAAACAAAATAAAAAATTGTACAATTAAAAACAATTATTTATCATGTAATAATGTAGATATATTAGATGATATATTAATAGAATTACTTGATTAAATAATCATTATATATTTTGTCTATTAAGTCACAACAAGAAGTGACAGTCATACCATCGGTATTTATTTCAATAGCATCATCAGCTTTTTTTAATGGAGCAATTTCTCTATTCATATCTTGTAAATCTCTTGATTCAATATCAGATTTAATTTTTTCTAAATCATAAGTATTATTTAAATATAAAGCTTCAAGTTCTTTTTTTCTTCTGATTGCCCGTTCTAATGAAGAAGCATTTAGAAAAATTTTTATATTAGCAAAAGGAAGAACAACGGTTCCAATATCTCTTCCATCCATTATTACATTATGTTGGTTAGCTATTGCTCTTTGTTCTTTTAATAATTTAGTTCTAATAAACGGTATTGTTGCAATTTTACTTGCTAAATTTGCAATTAAAGGTTCTTTTATGGCATGTGAAATATTTATATTTTGATCATTTTCAATAATATATATTTCGTCGCCTTCTAATTTAATATTAAATTTATCAATATCTCTTTGAATATCATCATGATTATTAATATCAATATTATTTATATTTAAATGGTATGCAATTGCACGAAACATTGCTCCAGTATTAATATATAAAAATTCTTTATGACGATTTGCAAATTCCCTTGCTAAACTAGATTTACCACTCCCTGCAGGACCATCAATAGCAATACTTATTTTCATGTTATTTCTCCTTATAAAATACACATTAAAATTATTAGAATAACAATTATTAATATAATTGTACCTAGTATAGAAAATGTGATAATTTTTAATTTTTTAGAATCAGTTGGTTTTAGTCTTATAAATCATTTATCTTTTATTTTGTTCAATTCCTTAAAATTTGGTAAATTTTCTTTACAATCCTCATTATTTTCAGAGTTATTACTAATATTAGAACTATGATTAATAATAGATAAGTTTTCAATTAGTGATTGCAAATATTTGTAACCATCTTTATCAACTAAAAAAGAATTATTTATGAATAATGATGGATGCTCATTATTTTCAGAAAATCATTTTGGCATTAAAAAATCAAGTGAAAGTTTAACATCAGTCACCTGAATGTTGCTTTGTTTAATTTTTTCATCTAATTGTGAAATTACTGGCTTTAAAATATTTATTTCTTTAATATCACCAATGTTTTGAAGTTCAATTCTTTGAACATCAGGATATTTATGGTTGGACATTAAAATATTTAAATCTTGAAAATTATTAGTTAATATATTAATTGTATAATCAGAAAAACCTAATGATTTTCAACCTTGTCATCAGTTTTCACTATTAAGAATTTCTTTTCTATTATCTATATTTTTTTTGAAGCGATTATTGTAATTCATATATTTATTTCTTATTGATATTTATTATATAATAAGATATAAATTATATTACATAAAGTGAGGTATAAGCATGTCTACTAGAGCTGTGGTTAGAGGTGAGGAATGTATTTCATGTAATACATGTTCATCAGTATGTCCTGTTGATGCTATAGAAGTAAGAGATGATGGTTTTGCATATGCAAATGATAAATGTATATCTTGCGGTGCGTGTTGTGTTGCATGTCCTACTCAATGTATATCTATAGAATCTATTAAAGAATGATATGAAAATGCCAAAAAATTAAATGTTAAATCAATTGATATAGATGAAATTTATAATAAGGATAATAAATAATGAATAAAAATATAGTTGTGGAATTTGAAAATATAAATTTTCATTATTCTGAAAATAAACCAATATTAAAAAATATTAATTTTCAAATTTATGAAAATGAATATGTGTGTATTATTGGTCATAATGGTAGCGGAAAGTCAACTATATCAAAATTATTAGTAGGATTATTAAAACCTCAAAGCGGAAATGTTAAATTATTTAATCAAGTAATTGACAATCATAATTTAAAAAATTTACGAAACAATGTTGGAATTATTTTCCAAAATCCGGATAATCAATTTGTTGGATTGATGGTAAAAGATGATATTGCTTTTGGTTTAGAAAATAGAAAAGTACCACCATCTGAAATTAATAAAATTATTAATATTGTTGCTGAAACTGTTGGAATTGAACATTTACTCGAAAAATCACCTGAAGATTTATCAGGTGGACAAAAACAAAAGGTTGCTATTGCAAGTGTATTAGCAATTAATCCTCACATCACTATTTTTGATGAATCTACATCAATGTTAGATCCAAAATCAAAAAGAGAATTAAAAGAGTTAATGTATGATTTAAAAACAAAAGCTAAGAAAACTATAATTAGCATTACTCATGATATGGAAGAAGTTATGCAAGCAGATAGAGTAATTGTTCTTGAAAAAGGACAAATTGTTTTAAATGGTACTCCATTTGATATATTTATTAATAATGAACATATTGAAAAATATAAACTTGATTATCCATTCATTTTTCAATTATCCAAGTTATTGAATCAAAACAACCAAAATATTAAACCTACTTTAAATAAGAAAGAATTATTAGCACAATTATGTCAAAAACAAGTCAAATAGCTATCTCATTAAAACATTTATATGGTATATATAATTTAAATAAAGAAAATCAACATGTAAGTGTATCAAATGTTAACTTTAATTTTGAAGCTAACAAAATTTACTTTTTAATTGGAAATAGCGGTAGCGGGAAGTCAACATTAGTTAATCACTTTAATGGCTTATTAAAATCTAGATATGGAAATGTGATTATAAATAATAAAATAAAAATTGGTAATAACTGATTCATTGATGATTACTCAATTGGCATATTAGATAAATCAACAATTAATCAACAATTTAAATTTAAATATTCTAAATCTAATAAATCATTTATTTTTGTATTAAATTCAAGATATCCAAAATTTTTTATATATGTATTATTTCAATCATTGTATAAAGCTACACCAATTTTTAGTAAGTATTTAGGCAATATTAATGGAAATCATTTATATGAAATAAGAATAGATGAACAAGATTTTATTTATGATTTAAAACCAAATTTATCATTGAATTTTTTATTACATAATAAACCTAAAAATAATTTTAATTACTTTAATTTTATATATTGGTATTTATTTAAAAATAAAAAAATAAAGAAGATAAAAAAATTAAGAAAAATGGTTGGTTTAGTGTTTCAATTTCCAGAATATCAATTATTTAAGGATACTGTGGAAAAAGATATAATGTTTGGCCCAATTGTCTTAGGTGATAAACCTGAAGTAGCAAGAAAAAAAGCTAAAAAATATTTAAATTTATTAGGTTTAAATGATGAATATTTATATCATAGTCCATTTGAATTATCTGGTGGGCAAAAAAGAAGAGTAGCAATTGCTGGGATTTTAGCTATTGAACCAAATATTTTGGTATTTGATGAGCCGACTGCTGGTCTTGATCCACAAGGTGAAATTGAAATTTTAGATATTATTAAAAAAGCTAAAAATAATAAACAAACAATTATAGTCATTAGTCATAACATGGATCATGCATTAGAAGTTGCAGATGAAGTAGTGGTTATGAATGATGGTGAAATTATTGCAAATGGAAATCCATTTGATATTTTCATGAATAAGGAGTTAATAGAATATACTGCTCTTGAAAGACCAAAAATTATTGATTTTATTGATTTATTAATTTCAAATAATAGTATTTATAATAAAATTTTATCTATAAAGCCAAATACAATTGAAAAATTGGCAATGGCTATTGAAAGTTGTAAATAAAATGCAATTTGGTTTTGTAAAAAAAAATTCAATTATTCATAGAATAAATCCATCATTAAAATTTATTACATTTATTGTAATGATTGCAATGATCTTTTTACCTTTAGGATTTTTTGCACAAATGTTAATAGGTATATTTTTAATTTCTATTTATTGTTGTGCCAAAATAGGTTATAGAACCTTTTGAAACATTTTAAAATCAATTATTTTACTTTTTTTATTATTATTATTTATTAATTGGTGTTTATATAAAGATCCAATTGCTGTACAAATACCTAATAATTATTTTGCTTTTCAACTTGGTTCTAATAATTTGATTTCTGGTTGCGCCTTGCAAAGTAACAATGCATATGTATCTGAAATATGAGGTGGTCAAATTTATGGATTTGCAGACCCAATTGAATATAATAATATACAAGATTTAATTGCAAAAGGTGGAATTGATATTAATGGAGTATATTGTAAAGCAATGGTGTTATCAGGTGTAAGCGATATAAATGCATTAAATAGTGTTGTTTTATATCATACTAATTGATATACACTAAGTCCATATGCAATCCAACTAGCATTATATGTATCTTTAAAAGTATTTTTAATGATACTAGCTGCAACAATTTTAACTACAACTACTTCTTCAATTGAACTTACATATGCTCTAGAGGATATCTTAAGTCCTTTAAGAATATTGAAATTTCCAGTTTCAGAAGTTAGTATGATGATTGCGATTGCTTTGAGATTTGTTCCATCATTATTAGTTGAATCACAAAGAGTATTAAATGCACAATCATCAAGAGGAATTGATTTTAAAAATGGTAATTTTATTGACAAGGTTCGTTCTATAATTTCTCTTGTTGTACCATTGTTTAATATATCATTTCAAAAATCAATGGATTTAGCTAATGCAATGGAAGCTAGAGGTTATAATCCAAGATATGCTAGAACAAGATATAGAAAATTTGGAATTTCATTAATTGATTGAGTTGTTTTTGCAATTTTATGTTGCTTGTTTGGTTTTTTAGTTGGAATATGCATTAACAAATTCTTTTTTGCACCATTTGGATTGTTTGAATTATCAGTATTATTATAGGAAATTATGAATTATAAATTAACAATAGCTTATAATGGTGCAAAATTTTATGGTTTTGCAAAACAAAAAAATTTAAGAACTGTACAAGGATTAATTGAAAACATTTTAAATGATTTATTTGGTGTACAAATAACAATTTTTGGTTCAGGTAGAACCGATAGATATGTCCATGCATTAGAACAGGTAATATCATTTAAAAGTAAACAAATAAATTTAGATCCACAACAATTAATGAATGCAATTAATTCTAGATTAGATAATGATATACATGTATTAAATTGTGAAATTGTGGATGATAAATTTCATGCAAGATTTTCAGCAAAATCAAAAACCTATATTTATAAGATTAATGTGGACAAACTTTTCAATCCAATTGAAAGTGATATTGTTTATCAATATAATAATAAAGTTAATTTATCAATGTTTGAAAAATATGCCAATAGAATTATTGGTACACACAATTTTTTATCATTTTCAACATCAGAAGTTGATAATACAATTAGAACAATATATGATTTTAGATATTTTATAGATAAAAATATTATTACATTTTATATTACCGGAAATGGATTTTTACGTAATATGGTAAGAATGATTATTGGTGTATATTTTGATCTATTTGAACAAAAAATTACCTTTGATAAAATTGAAGATTATTTTAAAACACCTAAAAAAGGTAAAGCTATACGAAAAATGAACGGCTGTGGTCTTTATTTATATAAGGTTAATTATTAAGATTATTTTTTATTTTATTAATGATTATCGTTGCCTCTGCAATTCCTGAAACTATTGAATTAACTCTATCATTACTATATATGCAATCTCCAGCAGCATATATATTTTTAATATTTGTTTCATAATTATGGTTTACAACTATTTTCTTGTTCTTAACTAAAAGATTATCTCAATTATGAACAGGTGATAATAATGGTTTTAATCCATATTGTACTATTATATAATCATAAAATAGAGTAAATTCACGATTCAAATTATCTATAAATTTACAATATTGTGGATTTCAATCAATTATTTTTGTGTTTAAATTAATATTTATATTCATTAATTGTAATTCATTAATACTAAAAGAATTAGCTCTTAATTCATCTCGATGGTGAATAATTTGTACATTTGCATTGTCTTCAGTTTTTAACTGATGTGCAATATCAGCAGCAGAATTTCCTCCACCAAAAATAATTATGTTTTTTTCTAAATAATCGCAATTTGAATTTAAAAAATATTGTACTTTTTCATGATCATGTGATTCTGGAAACTCTTCAATTTTGTTGGGTTCAAATGATCCAATACCAATTGTTATAATTATATTTTTTGCATAATATTTATTGTTATTTTGATCATATAAAGTAAAATATTTTTCATTTTCAAGGTATGAGTATTGAACAATAGAAGTGCTTAAAAGAATTTCACCATTATGCATATTAATTTGTTTTTTTAATACATCAACTAAATCAATTGCTTTGATTTTAGAATGACCAGGAAAATCATAAATATATTTGTTTGGATATAAATTTATTAATTGTCCACCTACGTTATTAGAAAGTTCAACACAAAGACATTTAAGTTTCATATAACTAGCATAAAAAGTTGAAAAAAGTCCTGTAGGACCTGCACCAACAACAATTATGTCATAGATTTTTTTGTCCATAGTACACCTCATTTCTAGTTAAATAATAACAAAAAAATATAATAAAAATCAATGTTAATTAACAAAATGAGCAAAAAAGTATATAATTATATATATAATATTGTTTTAATATTGAAATTAGGAGAAAATAAAAAAATGCAAGTAAGAGAAATAGATTCTAAAGTTGCTGCAATAAGTTTAGAAGATGCAAAGAAAATTGGTTTATCATCATGTCTTGATGGATCAAATGTTACAATCAATGGTTCAATGGTTGATATTGAATTTATTGATGAATACAGCAATGATTGAAGATTACCAAAAATTTATTTAAAAGCTCAAGCATATTTAACAACTTTAAAACAACCAAATTTAAAAAGATTTGTAAAATTAATTAGTAATAAAGTTGAAAATTTTAAAAGAATTTCAGATTTATCAAATATTGAAGAATTAGCATATAGTAAAGTTGCAAAATTTTGTAATGACAACAATTTTGGTATTGACGAATCAATCGATGAAGTAATTTATGGAAATGTTCAAGTAGTTGAAAGTGCTAATATTCAAGAATTAGTTAATAATTTAAATCAAAAAATTGAAGCTTATAATAATAATGTTAAAGAATATGAATCAATCATTAGTAAATTGGATGAAAATGAAGAAAATTATGAACAATTAGCTGCAGATGCTTTAGCAAATTGTAGAATTTCAATTATCGCTATTTATCGTGATTTTATATTAGTTGAAAGTGCTATTGCAAATTCTCCATATCAAGAATTTAATCGTAATTCATATGGAAATAAATGTCCATTCTGTCACAAATATGTAGATTATATTGATAAAGATAAATTGATATATGTTAACGGAAACAAAGTATATTATAGAAGACCTGGTGTTGACCCATCTGAATATACTGATGATGACATAATCTATATTTTAAGTGATGAACAAGTTGCAGAAATGTTTGGTGAAGGCGCTCAACTATATGAAGAAGAATTATCAAAATCTAGCATTAATGAATCTGATGATGATCTATATTCAAATTCTTTAATTAATGATGAAGATTCAATGGTTGAAGATGAATCTGAATTAAGTTCAGTTGAAACTCCTTACATTGCAGATGAAATTGAAGAACAAGTTGAAATTCCTGATTATGCTGAATACAATGAAATTGAAGAAGAACCAGAAGAAGAATCTTTATTAGATAATCAAAATGATAATAATGATTATTCTAATTACAATGTTGATTCTGAATATAACAACATTAAAGAACCTACTACTGATTTTGAAAAATTATTATTTTATTCAAATGATAATACACCAATAGTTGTTAACTTTATTTCTTCACAACAAGAAAATATTATTAAGAAATCAACTATTGTTGAATGAGTTGGAAATGAAGTTAGAAGTGAAACAATTAGATTAACTGATGTTGATAACTCTGTAATTAGTGATACATTAAAAATTAATGATGCTATTGATTCAAGTAAACAATATACACATGGTTTTGAATTTGAAAACATTACTAAACACTTTGTTGATGGTTTAGATGATGAAAATGGTAACACAAGAGTTATTATTAATGATAAGCACGGAAATACAATTTCATTAACAGAATTATTGGATAACGAAAAAGAAGATAAAAAATCTTCAAAGAAATAATAAAAACATAGGAGTATAATTATGAAGGATAACAAATCTATGAATTCTAATATTGAATTAATCTTGGAAAAGATTAATGGTGAATGTGTTTTAGTTAATAAAAAAGATATTGAAAGTGCTATTGAATTAAAAAATAAAGTTAATGAAGAAATCTTAGCAAATGTTGAAAATGAAATGGAAAAAGATGAAGAAAATTCAACTGTTGAATTTGAAGTTATTGATCCAGTAAAAAAAGAAGAAAAGGAAGATAACTTTGCTAAATTTGCAAAAGTTTTAGAAATTAGTCGTGATTCATTAATGGGTAATTCATGAATTAATCCCATTGAATACCTTGCAATTATTGATCAAAATAGTAATGAAAAATTATCATCATATATTTCTAAAGTGGAAGAAAAAACAAACAAATTGTATGAAGATTTAACATCAATTGTTGTTAAAAAATATAAAATTTCTGATGAAAACAAAGTTGATGAAATTTCAAAAATGTATCAAGAACATGATAAAGACATCAATAAATACTTAGATTTAGTTGATGATGTAATTTACAATGTTGAAGTTGATTGAAATGATTTTTTATTAATGGATAACAAATTAAATCTATTTAATTCATATACTGTTGAAAAGAAATTAAATAACTCTAGTGAAAATCAATTTGAAGAAGTTATTGAAAATGTAAATATTGAAACTAATGAATTTAGTGAAGAATTAGCTGATGAAGAAATTGAAAAAGTAAGTCCTGTTTCAATAAATTTAGATTCATTAAAAAATTCTAATTTAAATTTTAAAGACATAGTAAATGAAAATCAAGAACATGTTAATACTAAAGAATTACATTCAGAGTTAGAGACTAAAAATAATGATGAATTAAATGAATATATTAACAATGTTGTTTCTCAAATTGAGTTTGTTCAAAATAATATAGAAGAAAAAATTTCTTTATATAGAACATTAACTTCAGAAAAGTATATTGAAGAAAATAACTCAAATATTCTTAATACTTTAGATAGATTATCTTTAAATTCTAAAACTGCTGAAGATATTATGTCTAAGATTATGAATTCAAATGATTCAAATGAAATTAAGGATTTATTATTAGAACGTAATGATATTTATAGTACTAATGTTAAAATCATGAAGAAAATTTCTAAACATATTGATTTAGATGAATCTTTAAGTTCATTAAATGAAGAAATTATTTCTTTAAAAATTGCTTTAGACAATTTAAGTACAAAATTATCTGTTGCTTATAATATTGCTCATAAAAATTATTCACATTATTCAAAAGAAATAGAAAAACAAAATACTAAATTATCAAAAGAGGCTCATAAAAAATTATCTAAAGAACAAAAAATGAGATTAAAAGAACTTAGAAAACAACAAAAGAAAATGGGTTCAAAATCTTTAAATTCTGAAGATCAAAAAATCATGGATGAAATTATTGCAAATTATCAAAGCAAAAATGATGTTATATATAATGTAGCAAAAGACTTAGATTTGTTTGCAGATCCATACCAAATGAAACAATTTAGAAATAAATTATCTGATAGAATTAATGAAATTGCAAAAATTGGTAGAAAATTAGAATGTAGTGTTGATAATAAAGAAAATTTATTTAATAAATATTTCATTTTAATGAATTCTGAATTAGGTATAATTTCTGAATTATCAGAATTAGCTGGTTTATTAGAATTAAAACGTATTAAATTAATTTCTGAAATTGCAGAAAAAGAAATTGTATATTACAAAACTGCGAATATTGATGAAAAAATTCTATTTACTACAAGAGCTAACTTTGCGTTCTTAAAAATATTATCTGCAGAAATTTTAGTTTTAAGAACAATCTTATTACATCGTGAATATTTAGCATTTATTAAAGAAAAAGCAAAATCACAATGTTTTGAATTAGCTTCATATATTGAATGAGACCACCGTTTATATTGATGAAATATTGCTACTACTGAAGCTGTTAATAGTGCATTTAATAATGAAGTTTTCTCTCAAGATGAAGGTGTTCAATATTTATATAATGAAATGAACAAAATTGAATCTGAATGTAATGAATGTGATTTAGATGCTAATGTAGACAATGATAATGAGTGTTGTTGTGGAGACTGTTCATGTGGAATTGATAACTCATGTTCAAGTGATGAAATTCCAATGCCAAAAGTTATGGTAATGAAATTTGAAAGAGTTATTGAAAAAGAAAAAGTAATTCACAAAAACACTATTAAAAACATTATTCAAAAACAAGAAGCTGTTTCTGATGCTAAGAAAAATGATGAATTAGTTGATGAAACTAAGAAAAACAAAAAACTAAGAAAATTAGACAACCGTGGTATGTCAAAAGCTGGATTAAGAATTCAAGAAATCATTAATGAAACAAAAGACGAAGTTAATGAATTTGAAAAAGAAAAAAATATTTAATAAATAAAAATAATGAACATTGATTAGTTCATTATTTCCCACATTCAAATAACAACTGCAACACTATATAATATAGTTGTGGTTGTTATTTTTATTTTGTCAGGAGAAATTATGTATTATCAACTAAATAAAGAAGAAAGATATTTAATTGACAAAATGTTT
>CALUPI010000035.1 GCA_944322645.1 uncultured Ureaplasma sp. | reverse complement strand
AAAAATTTAATATTAAATTCCATTGACTATGAAATTGATAATCAATTTAAAAAAGATTATGTCTATGGTGTTGATTATCAACTAAGTTTTTATAAAACTAATGAATGTAATTTAGCTGACCAATACCGGGATATAAATGATGCTATTAATAATTGTTTACTAGTGGACGCAAATTCTAATAAATTTAAAAATTTTCTATATGTAAAAATTGAAGGAATCAGCAACACAGGTGATCCGAACCATATTTTAGCTGGCAGCAATGTTAAGACATTTATTAATGATTGTAATTTAAATGTAGCAAGTGAAAATGATGACACAATTAAAGATAATTCAATTGAATCAAGTTCTGAGTCTTCTTCGCAAGATTGAATTTGAATAATGTCAGTTTCAATTGCTGTGGCAATTATAATTGTGGTCATTATTACAACATTGGTTTTAAGACATAAAAGAAAGAAAATTTAAATATATTAAAACATTAATTTGGCAATTCCATTTTAATGTTTTTTTAATCTCTATTTAGTAAATTTTGAAATCTTTTCATTGTTTATTAATGAGGTGAAAAAGAATGAAAAACCAAAACTCTAAGTTCAAACATGTTTTGCAAGAATATGATGTTGAATCAGTTGAAATTCACAATTATGATTTATCTGCTAAATTAAAAGATAAAATAAAGAGAGAAAAGTTAAATAATATTGCAAAAGACAAGGAATCTAAAATGCCCAAAAAAAGTAAAATTGATATGTTGTATGAAATTGTTTTGGAGATGAAAACTGATTTTAATGAATTTAAAACAGAAATTAAGAATGATTTAAATAATTTTAAAATTGAAGTAAGAGAAGAATTTAGTAAAGTTAATTCTCGTCTTGATAAACTTGAAGATGATGTTCACATTTTAAAACAAGATGTGAATTCACTTAAATCTGAGGCTATTAAACATGGATGAAATATTAATTAATATTTATTTTTTAAATTAAATTTATTATTTTTATGCTCAAAATCAAAAAAAGTAATCAATAATAGTAATTTGAATGAATTAATAATTAAATGACTACTACTTTATATAGCATCGATTACACTAATTTAAATAAAGAATTAAAATACTGTGAATTTACTATATGTTTCTTATCAAAAATGGAGTAATGAGCATTTAAATGGAATTATTAGATGATTTTATAAAAAAGGATTCGATTTTTCAACAATTTCAGATTCCCATATTAATGATATGCAAAACCAAATTAATCATATGAGCAGAGAAATTTTTAATTGAAAAAGTAGTTATGATTTGGATGAATATGAAAATAAAATGTAAAAAACTACCAATTAATAAATTGATAGCTTTATTTTGTCAAATGTTATATTACACTAATATTTTAATATGATTAAAATTCTTATTATAATTTCTTACCACAATTAAAGTGTTGCACTTGTTAATTGAATAAAGAAATGCTCTATTTTTTAGAGCATTTTAATTTTAATAATTAAGCAATCATATTGTTTTTCTTAAGAGTTTTTAAAGTTCTTGCTGAAACTCTAACTGAAGTTGTACTACCATCACTATTTTTTATAGTAACTTTTTGTAAATTAACATTTCAGACTCTTCTAGAATGATTCATAGCATGACTACGTTTATTACCAAATAATGGTCCTTTGCCAGTTAATTGATCTTTTCTTGACATATAATTTATTTCTCCTTTTAAATTGTAATTTATGGTTTTTAATAACTATAAAGTTAAAAAAATGTTAATACTATTAATTATTATATTATATCTATGGTATTATTATAATATTATTTAAAAAAATATTACACAAATTATTTTATATAAAATTTATTTAGAATTATTGCAAATCGGAGTTATCATGATTAATTTTGAAAAAATGAAAAAAATGTTAGAGTATGGAAGCAAAAATTTACAATCTGAATATTTATATATTAATGATTTAAATGTTTTTCCTGTTCCAGATGGAGATACAGGATCAAATATGAATACAACTGTGTCAGGTGCAATTGATTTTTTAAATGAAAAAGAGATTAAGAATTTCCATGATTTAGCATCTAATTTTACATATGGATTATTAATGAATGCAAGAGGTAATTCTGGAGTAATACTTTCACAAATTTTTAGAGGTTTTTTTAATATTGTTAATTCAAATACTAATGAAATTGGTATTGAAGAATTAAAGATTGCATTTAAAAATGCAAAAGATCAAGCTTATAAATCTGTATCTAATCCTGTTGAAGGTACTATTTTAACAGTAATTAGAGAAATTTCAGAACAAGTTAAAGATAAAAAATTTTCAAATATAGAGGATATGTTTAAATTTGTTTGTGAAATTGGAAATAGTACAGTTGTAAAAACTAAAGATATTCTTCCTGAACTTAAACAAGTTGGTGTTGTTGATTCAGGTGCATATGGATTAATGTCATTTTTTAATGGTATGAATAAATTTTTAATTGGTGAAGAAATAGTTTTAAATAACAATAATATTACTGCTGAAAATAAAAATATTCCTAATATCCAAATTAATGAAGAAGAAGGTTTTGGTTATTGTAGTGAAATAATTTTAAAAATTGGAGGAGTAATTAATCCTAATAATAAAAATGATTTAAAAGAAAATTTTAATTTTTCAAGTTTTAAGAAGCAATTATCAAAAATAGGTAATTCAATGGTATGTGTTCATGATAATGATTTAGTAAAAGTGCATATTCATACTTTTAAACCATATATGTTATTGAAAATAGCACAAAAATATGGTGAGTTTGAAAAAATTAAAATTGAAAATATGACTAAACAATATCTTGAAAAACACAAAACAAAATTTAAAGAAGGTAACGGTATAATTGTGACTGCACCGACTCCTGAACTTGCTAATTTATTTCAAAATGATTACCAAGTAGACAAAGTAATTGTTACTGAAGGAAATCCGCCTTCTGTAAAGGTATTTCATAATGCAATTAATGAATTAGCTTTGAAAAATATTTTTTTAATTCTAGATGATTCTAATTTTAAGCTTGCTGCTCAAGAAGCTATTAATTTAGTAAAACATAATGTGAATATTGAAATAATTTTAACTAAAAATATTTTTGACTCACTTCTTGCTATATCTAGTTTTGATAAATCTGCTAGTTTTAAAATTAATTCTAAATATATGAATAAAGCCGTTAAAAAAAGCTTATCTGCAATGATTTCTACTGCTTCAAAAAATGTTGAATATTCACATATTACAGTCAAAACAAAAAATAAAATAGGTATTGTTAATAAAAAAATAATTTCTGCAAATAATAAGGCAATTGTTGTTTTAGAAGAAACTTTGGATGCACTTATGAATAATCAAAAAAATATAGATATTTGTTATTTAATATGTGGTGTAAATAGTTCTAATAGTGTAATTAAGCAATTTGAAAAATATGCATTTGAAAAATATGGCTTATACTGTGAAATTAAATATGGTGGTCAAAAAGTATATGATTATTATTTAGGGGTTCAATAATTATGGTTTTAGGAGTTGATGTGATGGGATATGAAAATGATTTATCTCATTCTATAGAAGCATGTCGTGATTTTATAAAAAAAAATAAAAATGTAAAAATTATTTTATTTGGTGATCAAAACAAAATAAATCCACTATTAATGCATAAAAATGAATTTCAAATAATTCACACTACTGAATATATTTCTCAAGATGATACAATTTTATCTGCAAGAAGAAAACCAAATTCAAGCATGCAAATAATTGCTAATTATTTAAATGAATCCAAAATTGATGGATTATTAAGTGCTGGTTCAACTCCAGTATTTGTTACAATTATGTATAACACAATAGGTTTAATAGACGGAGTGTCTAAACCTGGATTTATGCCAACCATACCAACAATATCAAATTTACCTTTTAATTTAATAGACGTTGGAGCATCTATTGATGTTAGTGAAATTGATTTGGCAAAATTTGCAATAATGGCAAATGTATTTGCAAAACAAAGAGTAAATTCTCCAAAAATAGGAATTTTAAATATAGGTACTGAATCTCATAAAGGACCATCATATTTACATAAAACCCGTGAAATTCTTGATGGATATAAAAATATAAAATCTATAGGTTTTGTAGAATCTAAAAATCTATTGAATTATTGTGCTGATGTTGTTGTAACAGATGGATTTACTGGTAATATAGTATTAAAAGCTTGTGAAGGTAGTGTAAAAACTCTTGCTTATTTAATTAAGGACAATATAAAAAAGCCAAGAAATTTTTTTGCATTAATTTTTGCAACTAAATTTTTAAAAAGAACATTTAACAAATTTGATTATAAAAATAATGCCGGAGCATTTGTTTTAGGATTAAATAAAATTTGTGTTAAAACTCATGGCTCAGCTGACTATAAGCAATTTTATAGTTCTTTAAGAATGTTGTATGATTCTGTTAAAAATTCAATAATTGATAAAATAAAATCTGAAATTTCCAATTTTAATTTATATTTAATTAATGAAGGTTTTTTAAATGAAAAAAAATAATGATTTTAATGTTTTGTTATTGCAAGAAATACTTTTTAATTATGATATTAGAATTCAAAAATTATCAATATATATTGAAGCTTTTACACATTCTACATATGCAAATGAAAATAATAAAAAATATAATTATGAAAGATTGGAATTTTTAGGCGATTCTGCAATATCATGAATTATTACAAATTATTTATTTTCTAAAACAAATAAAAATGAAGGTTTAATGTCTACAATTAAGTCAAAATTAGTATCTGGAACTAATTTTGCTTTAATTGCAAAAAAGTTAAATTTAGAGAAACTTATTCTTGTTGGCCATGGCATGAAAAAAGATGGAATTACTGATAAAGTTCTTGAAAATGTATTTGAATCATTAGTAGGAGCAATTTGTCAGGATTCTGGAATTAAAAAAGCAAGTAAATTTATTTATCAACTAATAATTTTACCATTTGAAAAAGGTGAAATATCTGTTGAAAAACCTTATAAAACATTGATACAAGAAGCACTGGGCAGAACTGAAAAAAATGATATTAAATATATTCATTTAAATTCAAACAATGAATTCCCAAGAAAGGTCAATTTAGTTTTTAATAATAATATTTATGGATATGGAGAAGGAAAAACATTGCATGAAGCAGAAGAAAATGCTGCACATGATGCATATAAAAAATTATCTAAATAACTACTTTTCTTATATATAATATAAATTACTAAATTCAAATTCAAGAGGTTATTATGTCAAATATAAGTTTATTACCGCTAGGTGGTCAAGACGAAAGAGGAAAAAATTGTTTTATTATTGAGATTAATGATTCAATTTTTATTTTTGATGCAGGTATTAAAGTTCCTATTAATGGGAAATTAGGTGTAAGCATGGTTACTCCTGATTTTGAATATCTTGCAAGCAATTCTTCAAAAATTAAAGGAATATTTATTGGTTATCCGTATTCTAATAATTATGCTGGATTACCGTTTTTATTACAAAAAATAAATATAAAAACACCTGTTTTTTGTAGCAAAATTGGAAAGGTTGTAATCGATACATATTATGAAAAAGCTATATTAAAATTCCCTAAACCTAATGTAATTTCTGTAGATGAATTTCAGAAAATGGAATTTGATGATGTTACTATAATTCCATTTAAAATTTGTAATTCTATTCTTGATTCATTAGGATGAATCATCAAAACACCAGACGGTTCAATTAT
Organism: uncultured Ureaplasma sp.; assembly: GCA_944322645.1. GTDB lineage: Bacteria > Bacillota_I > Bacilli_A > Mycoplasmatales > Mycoplasmoidaceae > Ureaplasma. The sequence continues at coordinate 13,080 of CALUPI010000035.1, read as the reverse complement.
ATATGTTGATGATTTTATGGTTAATAATGATAAAACTAATATCTTTGAAGATCATATTGAAAAAATTAATTCCATTACAAGAGGAAATAATCTAGCTTTAATTTCAGCTGTGGGAAATGTAGGCAACAACAAAGGTTTTACTACTCCAAATCATAAAAATTATGATTATTATGATTCAATAGTTTCTAATACAAATGGAAGAGTTTTTGTTGCAATTAATGATCAAGATGCATATACTATTATTAATCTTGCAAATATTGCTAAAGCTAGAAAACGACCTTTTTGTGTTTATGGATCAACATTTATGAATGTTTATAGTGCAGCTGTAAAAAATCATATGATTAATACAAAAGGTTTAGTTTGTTTAAAAATATCTGAAATTTCTAATTCTTCAAATGCTATTGTTGTTATCTCTGCAATGCAAGATAATTTGTTTAAATTGCTTTTTAATATTGTTTCAGGTGCAAACAATAGCATTAAATTAGATTTTAAAGATACTTTTGTATTAGGTACTCAATTAATTAATGGATATGAAGGACATGCTGCTAGATTAATGGATGAGTTAAATAGATTAGATGTAAATGCTATTACTATACCTAGAACGATATTGCCAATGTCCGCTTCAAATGAGGATCATAAACATTTAATAGATTTATTAGGTCCAAAATATATTTTTCCAATTCAGGGTTATTACAAATATATGGTTAAATATCAATCTATAGTTGCTCAAACCAGAATTAAACTTGATAATGTTTACTATTTAGATAATGGTGAAAAAATAGATATTATAAATGGTGAAATAAATAATCACAAAGAAACAATAAAATTATCAGAAAATTATATTGGAAATGTTGGTTCTATAGATGTTGGAACTGCTGTTATTAGTGAACGTAAACAAATGGCTGATGCTGGAATTGTCTTTTTAACAATTGCCTTAGATACTAATACAATGAAATTTTTAAATTTTTTAGACATTGATACATATGGAGCTTTAACACATGATAATAATAGTAAAATATTATTAGAGGAAGTTGTTTCTCTTTTTAAAGAAAATATTACTGAATGTATAATTTTAGAAAAAGGTAAAAATAATAAGGTAGATACAAAAGAAACAAAAATTTTATTAAAAAAATATTTTACGAAACTTTTTGAAAAGAAATTTAATAAAAGACCAATTGTATTGCCATCAATAATTGAAATTAATAATAAGGTGTAGTTATGAAAATATTTAATAAGAAAAAAAGCAATAAAGAAAAAACTTCAGTTAATTTTGAAGGATCATCTAAAAATAATAAATCTAAGATTTCAAGAATTCAATTAATTAAAGAAGATTTAAAATCAGAACCAAAATGATTAGCAATTTTAAAATATGTTGGAATAGGATTAATTTATTTAATTTTATTATTATCTTTTATAAGAGTTCCATATGTAGGTGCATTTTTTGATTCTGTGTTCTTTTCATTTTTCTTTGGTTGAGGTAAATATTTAATATATTTATTTGCATTTGTTATTGCAATATTATATTGATTTCCTAATATATTTAAATTAGTTTGGAACAAGAAGAATTTATTAATATATTATCCGATTATTCTTATATCTTTTTGTTTAATACTATCAGGTATTGGTGTATATGTTGAACATTTAAATAATAGTTCCTCTTTCTCACAATATTTTGTTGGTACTAATGTTTCTTATATTACAGCATGGAATAATTTGGATTGAGGCAATGTTGGTAGCACAAAAGTATTTTATGCAAACCCATATGCATACGGTGGTTTAATTACAATGTTTATTGTTGCTTGTTTTGCATATATTTCTTCAGCTATATTAATTGTGGTTGGATTTATTCTAATTGGTTTAGTATTATATTTTATTTTTTCTAAAAAGAATCCTAAAATAAAAAATATTGTTAATAAAATTAATAAAAAATTCAAAAAACCTCATGAAGTAGAAATTAGTGAATATAGCGCTCAAACCAAAAAAGTTAATTTTCAAGATGATAATTTAGAAGTTCAAAGTACAAGAAAATTTGCAGAATCTTTTGGAAATACTACTAATATTCAAGAAAAAGAAATTCAAAAAGTATCTAATGCTAATAATGATACATATAATTTAGCTGCTACTCAATTATTAAATGACAATAACAATAATATTAGTACATTTGAATTAGCAAAAGATACTAATCAATATAATTTTAATAATGATATTGAATTTGATAACATATCATTATTAGATATTAAAAATCAAAAATTTGATTCTAGTTCAAAATATGATATAGTTAAAAACTATATAAATTCTAGAGAATATGATGTTGAAAATTTACCTCATATTGATCAAATTATAAATAATGCACGTGATTATTTACCAATTTTATCAAAAGAATTAAATGAATTAATTTCAACTTTAAGTAATTATTTTAGTGTTAATCAACTAACATTTAAATTGATAAATAAGGAAATTATGTATCAATCAGTATCTGCAACTTTTGTATTTGAAGATATGAATATTTTTGAATGAATAAACGATAGAAGAAGTGATATTTCTAATAAATTTAAAAATAAAATTATAATTAATAAAATTGGAAATAATAAGTTTATGTTTATTGATGTAATTAATAAGGATGAAATGCAAATACAACCAATTGTTTCATTTAAGGATATTGTTTCAACAATAGGCTATAATAATCCATTTTGTTATGCAATTGGTAAACAAGGCAATAGAAAATCTTTCTATATAAATGGTGCATATGAACCAACTACTATTGTTTATGGTGGTCAAGGTAGCGGAAGAGCAATGTTGTTATCAAGTATAATATTATCTATTTGTTTTTTAAATGATCCTAAAAACTTAGATGCTTATATAATAGATACAACTAATAAATCATTAAAACATTTAGAAACATTAGCTCAAGTTAAAGATAATTATATTTCTGGTGAATATGATGCATTAAATTGTTTAAATAGAGTAAATGAAATCATAAAAGAAGAAAAAGATTTATTTTTAAAAAACAACGTTAATAATATATATGACTACAATTTAAAAAACAAAAAAGATATTATTAAACATAAGTTAATTGTTATTAATGATATTAATGATATTTTAGAACTAAATAAAGATAAATGTTTAAAATTATTAGATGAAATAATATCAAATGCTTTTAATCATGGAATTATTTTAATTTTAACTTCTGCATTTGTTAATGATAAAACTACTATTTTTAATAAATCAATGGACAACATTATTGTATTAAAAGTTGATGACCAAATTCAATCTGAAATTATATTAAATACTTCTGAAGCTGAATCCTTGTGTGGACATGGTGATATGTTAATTAAAACAAATGATAAAAAAATATATCATTTACAAATGCCGTTTGCAAACAGAAACTTCTGTAATCATATAATTGAATTAATTAATTCTACTTTTGGTAATTAATATGAAGAATTGTATATTTTGCAAGATTGTTAATGGTGAAATTCCAGCAAAAAAAATCTATGAAGATGATTATACAATCGCATTTTTAGATATTAATCCTATTTCTAATGGTCACACATTAGTAATTCCTAAAAAACATTATTTAAATTTCCAAGATTCAGATGAGGATGTTGTAGCAAGTGTAGCTATTACTACTAAAAAAGTAGCTGAAAAATTATTAAATAATTGTAATAGTATTCAAGGTTTTAATTTTTTATCGAATTCTGGCAATATTGCAGGTCAAATCATAGAACATTTTCATATGCATGTTATTCCAAAATATTCCAAAGAAAATGGTTTTAATATAAATTTCATTAAAGATGAAGATAGTTTTAAAATTAATGATTTTATTGATAAAATTATTATCAATTAATTTGTACTAAGATGAATAAAAGATTAAAAAAAACATTATTAATACTTGGTTCAATTTTATTATCTGGTAGTTTTATTGCACTGCCTTTTTCATTATTATCTATAAATACTAATAGTATAGTAATAGGCAACTTTCAATCATACATGTCTCCTACTGTTATGGAGAATTTAAGTAAAGAATATAACATTAATTGACAATATTATTCATCTAATGCTGAAATTCCTACTTATATACAAAATAAAACTTTAGATTTAGCAGTTGCCACTAACAATATGGTTGCACAATTGATTGTCCAAGATTCTATTCAACCAATAGAATGAGAAAGATTTGGATTAATTAATCCAAAAACAAATAAGATAATTACTGATTATTCAGAACTTGAAAATTTTGTAACCCCTATCATGTGATCATTATGTGAAATTATTGGTAAATCTATAGGCATCAATAATTTATTAGAATATTGTATACCATATTTTTGTCAAGATTTGGTATTTGGATATAATGGTAAACAAATTGATGATGAAAGAATGGATGAAAACTCCAATTTTCAAAATATTTTTTCTTATATTACAGATATAAATATTAAGAACAATAGATTTTTATCAGGTAATTCTAGTGTTATGATGATTAAAGATGCTAGAACAGTTTTTGATGTATGTAATTTAATGACAAATGATGACATTAATCCAACGGGGGCATTGATATCGAAAGATAAGAAAAATAATATGACATCTCCAACAATTTCAGAAATGGATAAAATTTATAATAAAATTTGAGATTATTATAATCCTATAGCCAATAAAAATACTATTACATTTAATTCAGACTCAAATGTAATATTGAATAAATTTGCAAACAATGAAATTAATGGCGCCTTTTTTTATAATGGTGATGCTATATATTCATTAATTGGTGGTGATAATATTTCAATTGATGAATATTCTTCAGATCAAATTAATGAATGAGTAAATAATAAACACATAATTATACCTAGTGGTATCAATAATTTTATTGCAATGGATGCTTTTGTTATTAATAAATCATTAGACTCAAGCAAAAAAGATGATGTTTATGAAATTATCAAAAACATTTCTTTAGATTTTAATAATAAAAACGTTGATCAAAATGATGAATATGAATCATTAACATTACAAAATTTTGATTATGTTAATTATACTTCTTGCTATATAGATTTATATAATTATGTTGTTAATGATTATTTTAAGGAGTGTTTTCCTGAAAACCCAAATTTATCATCATTATTGGAAAGGTTAATTTCAATTGATAATATTATACTAACACCACAAAATTTAGAATTACCAATTAATAATTTGGCTGATTCAAATATGAATATTGCTTTTACAACATTTATTGATAAAATTTAATATATGTCTATAGCTATATTTCCAGGATCTTTTGATGTTTTTCATGATGGCCACATGTTTATATTAAAAAAAGCTTTATTTTTTTATGATAAAGTAATAATTTTAGTTTCTAACAATGATAATAAAAAACATAAAACTGATTTATTAACAAGAAAAGAAAATATTATAAATATTATAAAAAAAAACAACATTCAAAATGTTGTTATAGATCACAATACAGGATATACTATTGATTATTGTTGCAAACATAAAATATTTAACCTGGTAAGAGGAATAAGAGACAAACATGATTTTTTTTATGAATTGAATTTATATTTAGAATATAAAAAGAATAATGCTAACATTAATATATTGTATATTTATAGTTCTTTAGATTTTATAAATATTAGAAGTTCATTAATTACCAATAATTAATAATTGGTTGGTTATAATATTTTTTATTTGTTCAAATCATTCTGGATTTTCTAATGAATATGTTTTTAATTTGTTTATTCCTTGACATATTTTTTCATTATTATAGTAATATCATGCACCAGATTTTGTGATTATATTATGTTGAATTGCATAATCAATCATATCCATTGTGTTATCATATCCTTCATTAAAATAGATATTAATTGTGCATGTTTCAAATGGTTTTGCGAGTTTGTTCTTCACTATTGTTAATTTACTTTTAATACCAATTTTATCTTGACCATTTTTTATTAAATCTATTTTTTTGACTTCAATTCTTAATGTAGAAAAAAATTTTAGTGCTTTACCACCTGTTGTTGTTTCTGGGTTTCCATACATGATTCCTATTTTTTCTCTTAATTGATTTATAAATATAATTGCAGTATTAGAATTACTTAATGGGTTTTGAATCCTTCTTAAACCTCTAGACATTAATCTTGCATGCAATCCAATTTTAGTATTTTCTTCAATAGATTCATCTAACTCTGATTCACTATTCATTGCTGCAACTGAATCAATGATAATTAAGCTATATAAATTTTCTTTTAATGCATCTTCTATAATTGCAAATGCTTTTTCTCCATTTTTAGGGCGACAAATAGTCATAAATTCAAAATCAATCCCATTATGACGTATATATTCAATATTTAATGTGCATTCCATATCGATATATAGAACTTTTTCTTTGACTAATGTCGATTGTTTAGCTACTTGAAGAGCAATTGTTGTTTTACCAGATGATTCATTACCATAAATTTCAGTAATTCTTGATTTTGGTATTCCACCACAACCTAATATACTATCTAAATTTAGATTACCAGTTTTTATTATTTCTTGTGGTTTATCTAGTTCTTTAATAGAAATAAATTCATTTGAATATTTTTTTAAAAATAATTCGTTTATATTATTTTTCATATTTTTCACCTCATTTATAAAATATGAAAAAAATAGAATAATTACTATTTAATGTTATTAATTGTTTTATATAAAAGATTAAGAGCAATTTGACTTACTAAATTTCTTTTTTCATTTCTAGTTAAATTTGGGTTTATATTTAATTTGTGAACTTGAGTATATCCATTAAAAAAAATACCAACATAAAACAATCCATTAGGTTTTTTTTCTATGCAATTTGGTCCAGCATTTCCAGTTATTGAAATGCAAATATCTGCATTAAATTTTTTTGATGCTTTTTGTGCCATATCTTGTGCAATTTCACTACTAATAGTACCAAATTGTTGAATTCTTGATTTTGAAATTTTTAACATATCAATTTTCATGTTTTCAGAATATGTAATTATTCCTCCTATGTAAAATTTACTAACATTAGAAAATGACCCAATCATATTAGCAAGTTGACCACATGTTGCAGATTCGACAGTAATTAATTTTAATTTTTTAGATATTAAACTTTCTATAATATCTTTAATTGAAATTGTATTCTTTTCCATAATCATATATTATAATTAAATTAATGTTTATATTTTTATAATTTTTTAAAAATTGTAAGGAAAATTATAAAATGCCAATATTTAAGAAAAACAAAAAACAAAATTTATCATATCAAATTCAAAAATATGAAAAATTGAATAAAATTTTAGAAGATAAAATAAATTATTATAATAATTTAACAGATGATCAATTTTTAAATTTTGAATTTAATAAATTGTTAAATGATTGAAAATCAATTCTTAAAAAGGAATATGATAGTTATTTACAAAAATTAAAGGAAACATCTGTAATTGAAGCAAGAAATTTTTTATGAGAAGCTTTAAGTCAAATTAATATTGATGATTATAAAGATGACTATATTTATAAAATTAAATGTAATAGTGATGAAACAAAATCAAGATTAATTGGTCTTAATGGAAGAAATAAAAAAGCATTTGAAAAAACTTGTGGTTTAGAATTAATAGTTAATAAAAATGATGATGAAATAAAAATTTCATGTACTAATTTAATTAAAAAGGAACTTGCTGCAAGATTACTTAATAAGCTTTGTAATACTAAAAATATTGAACCAAATAAAATTAAAAATTATTATTGTGAAATTAAAAACAGTTTTGATATTGAATTGGTCAATCTTGGTAAAGAAATAATAAATAAGAATTTTAATATATCTTTTTCTTCTGATTCTATTTATCATGATATTGCACTTATGAAATATAGAATGAGCTATGGTCAAAATTTATTAGAACATAGTATTGAATGTGCAAAATTAGCTATTATGATTGCAAAAAAACTAGATTTAGATTCTAATCTAGCATTACAATGTGCTTTTTTTCATGATATTGGAAAGGTTTTAGAAAATGAGAAATTAGACAAGAACCATGTAGATTTAGGTGTAGAATGAGCTAAAAAAAATAATTTTAATGAAATTATTATTAATTCAATCGCTGCTCATCATGGCAATACAACTGTAAATTCAATTTATGCTGCAATTACAAAATATGTAGATGAAATTTCAGCATCTAGGGAAGGCGCTAGAAAAAATTCTAGCGATACTTTTGTTGAAAGAGTAAAACTATATGAAAATATATGTTATCAATTTCCTGAGGTTAAAGATTGTTGAGTATTGAACACTGGTTTTTTAATTAAAATAATTGTAAAACCAAATTTAGTTAAAGATGATGAACTTGAATTATTAGGAATTAGAATTAAAAAAGCCTTTGAAGATAATGATATTACAAAAATGTATAATATTACACTTGAACTAATAAAGGAAAATACTTTTAAAATAAAAACTAAAAAAAATTTATAATTCAAAAAATATTGTATAATTTTAATGTGTTATATATTTTTTTTATTTAAAAAATTGATACACACGGAAGAGTTGTAAAAACTTATTATAAACTTTTTATATTTCAAGAAGGAAAAAATAATTATTATGCCTACAATTGCTCAACTAATTAGACATAAACGTAGCGATAAAGTTAAGAAATCAAAATCTCCAGCTTTATTAACTACATATGATTCATTAGATAAAAAAATTAACAAAAATCCTGCCCCATTTAAAAGAGGAGTTTGTACACGGGTTGGAACAATGACTCCTAAAAAACCAAATTCTGCATTGCGTAAATATGCTAAGGTTCGTTTAACAAATAATCAAGAAGTACTTGCATATATCCCTGGTGAAGGTCATAATTTACAAGAACACTCTGTCGTATTAATTCGTGGAGGTAGAGTAAAAGACTTACCTGGGGTTAGATATCATATTGTCCGTGGAACATTAGATACTGCTGGAATTGAAAAACGTCGTCAACAACGTTCTAAATATGGTGCTAAACGTCCAAAAGCATCATCTGATAAATAATAGTAAGGAAGGTTAAAATTATGAGAAAAGTAAAACCCGAAAAAAGACAAGTACTTGCTGATCCAATTTATAATTCGAGATTAGTAACAAAATTAATTAATTCAATTATGCTTGATGGAAAAAAAGGATTAGCACAAAGAATTTTATATGAAGCATTTGCAAAGGTTGAAAAGAAAACTGGCAAGCCAGCTATGGAAGTTTTTTCAACTGCATTAGATAATATAATGCCAACAATTGAATTAAAAGTTCGTCGTGTTGCAGGTTCTAACTTTCAAGTTCCTACAGAAGTTACACCAGTAAGAAAACAAACATTAGGATTGAGATGATTAACTCAATATGCACGTTTGCGTAGTGAAAAAACTATGCAAGATCGTTTAGCTGCTGAAATTATTGATGCTTCTAATGGTATTGGTGGTGCCGTTAAGAAGAAAGAAGATACTCATAAAATGGCAGAAGCAAACAAAGCATTTGCACATTTACGTTGATAATAAGGAGAAAATAAGATATGAAACGTGAATTTCCAATTGAAAAGTATCGTAATTTTGGTATTATGGCCCATATCGATGCTGGTAAAACTACAACTAGTGAAAGAATATTATTCCATACAGGTGTTAATCACAAAATTGGTGAAACACATGATGGTGAATCAACTATGGACTGAATGATTCAAGAAAAAGAACGTGGTATTACAATTACTTCTGCTGCAACTTATGCTCAATGAAAAGGTCATGAACTTAACTTGATAGACACACCAGGACACGTAGATTTTACTGTTGAAGTTGAACGTTCATTACGTGTATTGGATGGTGCCGTTGCAGTTTTAGATGGTCAAAATGGTGTTGAACCTCAAACAGAAACTGTTTGACGTCAAGCTACAAAATATAATGTTCCAAGAATTGTTTTTATCAACAAAATGGACAAAATTGGTGCAAATTTTGAATATTCTGTGCAAACAATGATTTCTAGATTAGGTGTTAGAGCTACTCCTATCCAATATCCAATCGGTGCTGAAGCTGATTTTGTTGGAAATATTGATTTAATTGAAATGAAAGCTTATTATTATGATGGTAAAGAAGCTGAGGATTATGAAGTTAAAGATATTCCATCTGAATTATTAGAAGTAGCAAAAACTTGAAGAAATAAAATGTTAGATGATGTTGTTCAATTTGATGAAAGCATCATGGAAAAATATTTAAATGGTGAAGAATTAACTTGTGATGAAATTAAATCATGCATTCGTAAAGGTGTTATTGCTACTGAATTATATCCTGTTTTATGTGGTACAGCCTTCAAAAATAAAGGTGTTAAAAAATTACTTGATGCTATTGTTGAGTTTTTGCCATCACCACTAGATGTTCCTCCAATTAAAGGAGAAGTCAATGATGGTGAAATTATTGAAGTAAAAGCTGATGATAATGAACCATTTGCAGCTCTTGCTTTTAAGGTAGCAACTGATCCATTTATTGGTAGATTAACATATATACGTGTATATTCAGGTATTTTACAAAAAGGTTCATATGTTATAAATTCAACTAAAGACAAAAAGGAACGTATTTCACGTTTAGTTAAAATGAATTCAAATGCACGTAATGAAATTGATGAAATTGGTGCAGGAGATATTTGTGCAATTATTGGGTTAAAGGATACTACTACTGGTGACACTATTTGTGATGAAAAAAGACTAGTTGTACTTGAACAAATGCAATTTGCTGAACCTGTTATTTCATTAGCTGTTGAACCAAAATCTAAAGGTGACCAAGAAAAAATGGGTTTATCATTAGCAAAATTAGCAGAGGAAGATCCTACTTTTAAAACATACTCTGATGAAGAAACTGGTCAAACAATCATTTCGGGTATGGGTGAACTTCATCTTGATATATTAGTTGATCGTTTACGTCGTGAATTTGGTGTAAACGTTAATGTAGGTGCTCCACAAGTAAGTTATCGTGAAACATTTACTATTGCTGACGAAGCTGAAGGAAAATATATTAAACAATCAGGTGGTCGCGGTCAATATGGACATGTTAAAATTAAATTTGAACCTAATCATGATAAAGGATTTGAATTTGTTGATGCAGTTGTAGGTGGAAAAATCCCTAAAGAATATATTAAGGAAGTTGAAAATGGATTAAAAGACGCTATGCAATCTGGTCCATTAGCTGGTTATCCAATTATTGATGTAAAAGCAACATTATTTGATGGTTCTTATCATGATGTAGACTCATCTGGAATGGCATATAAAATTGCAGCATCTATGTGTTTAAAAGAAGCAGCTAAAAAATGTGGATTAGTATTACTTGAACCTATTATGTCCGTTGATGTAACAGTTCCAGATGAATATTTTGGTGATACTATGGGTGATATTTCTAGTCGTCGTGGATCAATTGAAGGTACAGAACAAAGAGGTACTGCTCAAACAATAAAAGCAAAAGTTCCGCTTTCTGAAATGTTTGGTTATGCAACTGACCTTCGTTCATTTACACAAGGTCGTGGCCAATACGTAATGCAATTTAGTCATTATGCACAAGCTCCAAAATCTGTAACTGAAGAAGTTGCTGCAAATCGTGGTAAAAAATAATTATTTTATAAAAATACATTTTAATATATAATATATTTGTCTAATATGTTCAATTGCATAGATTAAGATAAATTCTAATTAAACTTTATTAAGAGTTAGACAATATATTAGCATTCTATTAGACAATTAATTTTTAAAAAGGAAATTATTAATATGGCAAAAGAAAAATTTAATCGTAGCAAACCGCATGTTAATATTGGTACAATTGGTCACGTTGACCATGGTAAAACTACTTTAACTGCAGCTATTTGTACAGTTTTAGCTAAAAAAGGTCAAGCTAAAGCTATGGATTACGCTTCTATTGATAGCGCTCCAGAAGAAAAAGAACGTGGAATTACAATTAATACTGCTCACGTTGAATATGAAACTGCAAAACGTCACTATGCACACGTTGACTGTCCAGGACATGCTGACTATGTTAAGAATATGATTACTGGTGCGGCACAAATGGATGGTGCTATCTTAGTTATTGCTGCTACTGATGGTCCTATGGCTCAAACTCGTGAACACATCTTATTAGCTCGTCAAGTAGGTGTTCCTCGTATGGTAGTATTCTTAAATAAATGTGATATGATGAGTGATCCTGAAATGCAAGAATTAGTTGAAATGGAAGTTAGAGACTTATTAAGTTCATATGGATTTGATGGTGATAATACTCCAATAATTAGAGGTTCTGCTTTACAAGCATTACAAGGAAATGCTGAATATGAATCTAAAATTGATGAATTAATGGATGCTGTTGACTCATTTATCCCAGAACCAGAACGTGATATTGATAAACCATTCTTATTAGCAATTGAAGATGTATTTACAATTTCTGGACGTGGTACTGTTGTTACAGGTCGTGTAGAACGTGGTGAATTAAAATTAAACGATGAAGTTGAAATTGTTGGATTAAAACCAACTCAAAAAACTGTTGTTACAGGTATTGAAATGTTCCGTAAACAATTGGATTCTGCTCAAGCTGGTGACAATGCTGGTATTTTATTACGTGGAACTAAAAAAGAAGAAGTTCAACGTGGTCAAGTTTTATGTAAACCAGGATCAATTACTCCTCATACTAATTTCACTGCTGAAGTTTATGTTCTTAAAAAAGAAGAAGGTGGACGTCATACTCCAATTTTTAAAGGTTACCGTCCTCAATTCTATTTTAGAACTACTGATGTAACTGGTGCTATTGATTTACAACCTGGTGTTGAAATGATTATGCCTGGTGATAACACAAAAATCACTGTTGAATTAATTGCTCCAGTTGCTATTGAAAAAGGTACTAAGTTCTCTATTCGTGAAGGTGGTAGAACTGTTGGTGCTGGTACAGTAACTGAAATATTAAAATAAAAATATGGAAAAATAAAAATAGAAAACATATGTTTTCTATTCCCACATTCAAATAACAACTGCAACACTATATAATATAGTTGTGGTTGTTATTTTTATTTTGTCAGGAGAAATTATGTATTATCAACTAAATAAAGAAGAAAGATATTTAATTGACAAAATGTTT
>CALUPI010000034.1 GCA_944322645.1 uncultured Ureaplasma sp. | reverse complement strand
AAACATTTTGTCAATTAAATATCTTTCTTCTTTATTTAGTTGATAATACATAATTTCTCCTGACAAAATAAAAATAACAACCACAACTATATTATATAGTGTTGCAGTTGTTATTTGAATGTGGGACATAGTTATATTATATATAACTAAGTTTAATTATTCAATATCTAAACTTTTAAAAATTTCTTCTAATTCTTGATCAGGAATGGCTATTTCTTGTTTTTTGTTTTTAGCTTTAGAAATATTGTTTTCTTGAAGTTTATTAATAAATGATTTTAATTTTGACTTTTTTAAAGATTCTTTTTTTAATTCTTCTTTTTGTTTAACTAAATCTTCTAATTGTTTTTTTAATTCATTGTTTTTGTTCACTTTTTGTTCAAGTTCTAATTGAGAAATAGCAACTTGTTTTTTCATCATATCATCACTATTAGGTAAATCTACCTCATATAAATTTTGTAACAATTTATTTTCTTCATCTAATAATTTTTTCTTGTTTTTTCTTAACTCTTTTCTATCTTTTTTATTTTGTTTATATGCAGCAACCAATAATTTTATATTTTCTTTTGTAATAGAAGGAGCTATGCTTGACTTATTAATATAAATAAACTTATAAATAAAACTAAATAAAATTGAAAATATACCTAATGCGAATAAAACATAAATTGAAATTATACTACTATTAAAAAATACATAGAAATTTGATGAAGTAGAAAAAATTGTGTAATCAATATTATTTGAAAGCTTATAACTAACTAAATAATTTACTAAGGTATTATAATAGTCACCTTCATTTGTAGGTAAACTAATACCAAAATATTGATATACCTGTTTTAAAACATCCATAGAATTAGAATTTATAGCACTATCAATAATATAATTTGTATAAATTTGATTTTGAATATCGCCTACATTAGGTGGTATTAATATGAATATAAAAAACAATAAAAATATTAGACTAAATAATATAAATGAAAATAAACTTACAAATCTATATTTATATGGCTTTATTTGCTTAATATTTTTCTTTGTATTAAATATACAAAAAATTAAAAAACCAATAAAGAATATGAATAACACAATAAAAACAATTCCAACAGGTGTTAATGATAATGAATATGAAGATAAATCTGATGATAATTTTGCAGTATAAAATGCATCAACGTTTAATCATGAAATAGATAAATTTGAATTTGGAACTATTAATAACATTATAAACATTCAAATAAATAGAATAATTGATCACAAAACAGCAAAACCATTTCAAAAATTAACATCATTATTAATTTTGAATTTTTTTTGTTTTATTTTTTGAACATTTTTATTAACAATATTATTGTATTTTTGTAAATTAGTCATGATTAATCTTAATTAAATTTTTTCCATTCATTTCAATTGGTTTATCTATATTATATATAAATAATATAGAGGGTGCAACATCTTGTAAAGAACCTGAGTGTATATTTAATGAAAATTTATTAGATGCTACAATAAATGGTACATCTGCAATGGTGTGAGTTTTAACTATATTCCCATTTTCTAACATACAATCAGAATTTCCATGATCAGCAGTTATTAGTAGTGTTGCATTATTTTCTAAAACTATTTTATTATATAATAAATTCAATTGATTATCTAAACATTCTATTGCTTTAATTGTTGCATCAAAATTTCCAGTATGACCAACCATGTCAGAATTTGCATAATTAATTAATAAAAAATCATAATTATTAATATTATTAATTACATAATTAGTTATTTCATTTGCTGACATTTCAGGCATTAAATCATATGTAGCCACATTAGGAGAAGGAATCATAATTTCAGTTTTAGTTGGATGTGAATCCTTTTTTGTATCAAAGAAAAATGTAACATGAGCATATTTTTCAGTTTCAGCAATTCTTAATTGACTAATATTGTTTTGAATTAATATATCATTTAAGGTGTTATTTATAATTTGTTTATCAAACATTATTCCATCTGATTTTACATTTGGATATTCACAAATTGTAAATATATTCATATTGCTAAAATAATTTTCATTAATATCATAAATGTCAATATTTTTAAATTTATGAATAATTTGTCTAATTCTATCAGCCCTATAATTCATAAATAATAAATTATCATTTTTACTAAAAATATTTTTGCCTATAAAAGAAATTGGTTGGATAAATTCATCATCATTACCACTTTTATATTGTTCTTCAACATATTTAATAGGGTCTATTTCTATATATCTTTTTTGAATTATAGCATCAAAGGCTAAATTAATTAGCTTAAATTTTTTATCTCTATCCATTGCATAATATCTTCCACTGATTGATGCTAATTTTGTTGTAGATTTAATTCATGTTAATAGTTCTTTTAAATCATTTAAAAAACTAAACTTAGATGTATCTCTACCATCTGAAAATAGATGTAAATAAATATTTATGTTTTTATTTTCAAAATATTTTATAGTTGCATCAATATTTTTTTTATCACTATGCACACATCCAGATGAATATAGACCAAAAATATGAACAGTTTTAGATTGTGTTATAGTCGAAATCCAATTTAATGTATCAAGATGATTATTAAATTTATTGTTCTCTATTAAATAATAAGCATGTTCGCCAATTCCATAAATTGTTCTTCCTGAACCTAAAGTCATATGTCCTAGTTCAGAATTACCAAATTGATTTTTTCTTATACCAACATATTCTTCTGATGCATGAAGTTTTGCAAAAGAGTATTTTTCCAATAAAAAATCTAGCATTGGTGTGTTTGCTGCATATATTGCATTAGTTTTAACATTTGGTTCTCCAAGTCCAAAACCATCTAATACTACTAATACTACTTTTTCTTTATTCATAATTTTCCTCAATATTTTTGATATTGTCTATATTTCATGCATAAGATCCAATTAATACACCATCTAAACATGGAAGATTATATAAATTATTAAAATTAGTAGAATTAACACTCCCTCCATATACAAAAGAAAAATTAATTTTATAATTTGACAAAAAATAATCTTTAATTTGACTAATAATTGTGTTAATTTCATTAACATCTACATTATAATTTCCTCCAATTGCAAAAATTGGTTCATATGCTAATATAATTTGTTTAGGGTTCAAGTTTAAGATATCTAATGATAATAATTTATCAATTAAAAAACTTATTCTTTCTTCAATTTTAGAATTAAAAATTTCATCTCCAAAACATAGTACAACATTCATGTCTTTTTCTACTGCTTTATTAATTTGTAATTTTAATTCCTTTAAATTAATATAATTATATTTTATGTCCTCGCAATGTCCTAAAATAATTCAT
Source organism: uncultured Ureaplasma sp. (assembly GCA_944322645.1). Lineage (GTDB taxonomy): Bacteria > Bacillota_I > Bacilli_A > Mycoplasmatales > Mycoplasmoidaceae > Ureaplasma. Next base: position 33,048 of record CALUPI010000034.1, on the reverse strand, counting down.
TTTATATTTTCACTTGCTATTAAATCTATACTTACTTTTGATGTAAAATTTCCATTATCTACTCAATATCCACTCTGTGCTCCGATTTGAATATAATTATTCTCAAATTTTAAACTATTAATTATATATAAATAATTCACAAAAATAACATAATTAAATTTTTTTCTTAAATCAGAAATATTAGATAAATATTGCAATGTATTTTTAGAATTTGGATTTAATTTTAAATTAATAAAAATTTGCTTGGACATAATTAATTAAATAAAAACTCCTTAAAATAATTCACAATTTCATTAGCCTCATTTTGTAAATTTTTTGTAATAGTTGGATCAACAGAATAATTTTCATTATTAGAATATAAATTAATATAAATTTTAAATTTTGGTTCAGTCCCAGATAACCTAAATTTAACTCATGAATCATTTTGAAAATATATCTCTAAACAAGAACCTTTTTCATTATAAATAACATTGATAACTTGTCTATTTAAAACATATTGTTGATTAAACACCATTAATTTATTTAACATTTTTAGTGCCTTATCTTTTCAATCAAAACCTTCTATTACAAATGAAATAGTTTCTCCAAATCAATGTCCAAATTTAGGAAAGATTTCTTTTTCTAAAATATCAATATAATCATAATTTTTATCATAATAATAATTTAATATTTCTAAAGCTAATAATGCAGTTTGAAAGGAATCTTTATCTCTATTTAAATCTGTCGGTAGAGCACCAATTGCTTCCTCAAAACCATTAACATAAACACTTTTAGTAAAATCCAGTTTATTAATTTGATCTCCTACTCACTTAAAACCTGTTGCGGTTCGAATTACATATCCAATATTTTTAACCATTCTATCAATTAAATTGTTAGAAATATATGTACTAATTACAACCTTTTCTCTTAAATCGTTTTCAAGCATTTTTAAACGGTAAAATGTTTCAATAATTCCAGCTTGATTGCCATTTAAAAAAACTCATTTATTGTCTTTTTTTAAGCCAATTGCTAATCTATCAGCATCTGGATCACTAGCAAAAACCAATTTAACATCTATTGTATCAGCATATTTAGTAACACTAGTTAATGATTTTGGATCTTCTGGATTACATAACGGAGCATTTATAAAATCAGAATTTGGGAAATTATGATCTTCAAAATCAATACATGTATATCCACAACTATTTAAAAATTTTGTCATGTAATTAGATGCAGTTCCGTGCATTGCAGAATATACTATTTTTAACTTATTATTTTTATTTATATCAGATCTCAATAACCTATTTTTAATTTCTAAAAAATATTCATCAATAATTTCTTTATTTACATATTCAAAGCCATTTTCACTAAAATCTGGTATAGTATCTAAGATTTCAAATGATGAAGGCATATTATTCACAATCATTGATGAATCATCTGGAAGTAATTGACAACCAGTATGATCATAACATTTAAATCCATTATACTCTTTAGGATTATGTGATGCAGTAATATTAATACAACCAACACATTTAAGTTTAGGAATTAAATATGAAGCAATTGGAGTTGGTAATAGTTCATTATCATAATTTAAATACACTTTAAATCCTAGTGACTTTAGTACATTTGCACATACTAAGGCATATTTATCCCCATTCTTGCGATTATCATGAACAATCAAAATAGATAAATCATTATTATTTAAATCATATTTTTTAGACAAAAATTTTGCATAACCAATGGATAATTGCATATAAGTAAATTCATTTAAATTGTGATTACCAGGACCTATTTTTGCTCTAAATCCAGCTGTTCCCATAGATATTGGTTCATCACTAAAATAAACAGAAATTTCTTCATCAGACATTTGATGCATAATTTCTTTATATTTATTATTAATATTTTTATGATTCATTCAATGTGAAAATAATTTATTCATTGCTTAATTCCTTTTTTGATCAATAATGTGGCAATAAATCTAAAAATTTATACTCAACACATTCACCATTCAAATTATAAATAAAAATTTTGGTGTCCTTGTTTACATAATCAACAAAAAGTTGACGACATGCACCACAAGGAGTACCAAAATTTTGTTTAGAATCAGTTAATAATCATATATTTTTAACAATTTTAGAACCTTTTGTAATTGAAGAAAATAATGCATTTCTTTCCGCACAAATACCTAAGTTCATTACGCTAGGTTCAATATTAACACCTTCATAAAAACCCTTATCAGTTTCAATAATCGATGAAACATGATATTTTGAAAAATCCACAACAGATTTAGATTGTAATTCAACTAATTTCTTAAATATGTTCATAATATATACCTCAATTTAGGAATTATATTATAACTCATAATTTTAATGATTAATTAAATATTAAAATATAATTAACTCATGAATAATACTAATATTAATATTTATAAAAAACTTATAAAAGTATTTATCATTCTATTTTTTATAAGTTTTATATTATTTATAATTTACTTAACTTCAAGTATATTTTTAATTAATATTCCTAATAAATATCTATTGATTATCAAAAATTAGATTTACAATAATTTCTGTTAATTTTAAACTAGGTATAATTGAATTACATATAACATTGGCAATAGAAATTGTTCTTATTATTCTTAATAATCTATCAAATGATGATTATATATGATAATTGGTTTCAAAAATATTAACTATATGTTTTGGAATAATATTAATTCTTATTGATTTTTATAATTCAATAAAAAATATGAAACTATATAAAAAAATAAATAGTTTTTATTTATCTTTTTTTCTGTTTTTGTTTTTTTACCACACTTACTAGTGGAATTATTTTTTTTACAACAAGGCACTATAATTTCCTCCATTACTGATATTGATAATTATTATAAACTTTAATATACATGTCTAAAAAGTTTTTTATTTTTATAAATTTCATTAGAACAAATTACTCTATTATTTTTAAACGCTAAATAATCCGCTAATTGTATTCCTCAATTTTTTCTTGAATCCAAATAACAATGTGTAATTGATGTAAAAAACTCTTTATTTATTATAAATTCAGATATTAAATATTGTTGGAGAGTTCCAGTAAATTTTTTTTGCATACAATAAGTATCAGAAGCTAGTACTAAACTATCTTTAATATTTAGTAATCCTAAATCAATTAATCTTTCAATAGCACATTTTACTAAAAAATTATATGTGCTACCTTTATCGTTTAATCATTTTGGTTTTAAATCTTTATTATTTAAATAAACACATACATAATTATTATTTAACTTATTTATAGTAATATCAATAATTTGGTCAATATATTCAAGTTTTCCTATTGATTTTAAAAAATGTGCTTTTAATTCAATATTTGATTCTATACATTCATGTAATCTAATTTTTCTAACCATTCTCTTAAAATTATTTTTAGTTTTATTGTAATTATTTTTTTCAATAACTACTAATGTAATACTAAAATATGAAATACTTTTATTATTAATAGATCCACTTTCATCAATGAAAATAGTTTTATACATTTTAATACCTATCCTTGCTATAAAAAAAGCGCAATAATGCGCTTTTAAGGTTGCATAGTGACGTCGTACTTACCATACGATTACAAAATCCTGCGTTGCACTATGACTTACTGCCTTAGCTATATAATATTTAATAAATAATTATTATCATTTTTTATTTATTACAAAATTACTATACTTAATTTACTAAATATTGTAAAATATAAACATTAATTTAATATATTTATCATGCTTTTATTTAGTCAATATTTATTAAATTCATTATCCACAGTATTACCATCAACTTGATTGGTTATTTTATTTTCAATTATAATTTTTAATATTTTTTCGCTTCCTTTTGTCTATTTAGCTTTAAAACAAAAAACACGTATTAAAAATAAATTTTTGTTTTTAATGGTAAATAAAACTACTTTAAATTTGTTAATTCAAAAAATTTGATTTATTCATTTTCATTTTATTAACTTTTTAAATTATCTAAAAATTAATGATATTAAATTTAATTTAAATTTTAGAATCTATTTTTTAAATTGATTAAAATTTAATTTTCATCAAATTTTGATGGTGTTCCAAATTCATAATTGTAAAAAATATTTTAGACATAAATAATTTTAGAATATATACATAAACAATTTTTTAAGCAAAAATATATTCCTACTTTTAACATTTTAATTTTTATAAATTTTGGAGAACACCTATGAAAAAAAGATTTAAATTTTTAATAGGAGCAGCATCACTAATAGCTTGCTCAACTTTAATAGTACCAATACTTACAAGTTGTACTGAAACAACAAAAGATAACAATCAATCTAATAATGATTCTAATGGAAGTACTAATCTTCCAAATGAACCAACTTTTATCGATAACACAGATTCTTATACATCACAAATTAAAAATCCAGAACCCACTAAATTTGATCCAAAATCATATAATGATAACTGAAAAGATTTTTATGATGTTACTAATGATCCAAACAATAAAATTTATGATGCATTATTTCAAAATATCAATAATGAAACAATAAGCAATGATATTAATAATATGCTAATATCATTAGGTGAAAAATCTGAAACAAACTTTGGATTTAAAGCAAACATAAAGTCTATCAATATTGAAAATCAAGGGTCAAATTGAAATATAAGTATTATTTTTAATGTCCTTAATAATTTAAATAAAGAAAATTCATATTTAATTTCAAATTTAAACAAAATTTCTTTTAATCCTAGGGAAGAAAAAAATATTAGTTTAAATCTTAATGGAGAATTAGAAAGAACTTTTTTCTTAAAATATAATCAAGGGTCAGAATTATCAAAATTATTTTTTGGATATAAATTTATAAAAGGTACATTAAAAATTAATGATGTTGAGACTAATTTTAATGAATTTAAATTCTATGATTACTCATTATCATTAAACAAATATATTGAAATAAATACTAAAGAAGTTGGTTATAATGATATTGCTAATTTTGCAAATGAAAAATTAAGCACCTTAACAACAGAAAATATTCAAAATGAAATATTGCAAAAATATCAAGTATATATTGATACAATAAGTCAGTTATTAGATCCACTTCAAAAACTTTTCCAATCACTTGTAGATACTAAAAACAATAACAAAACAATAATAGAATTTTTAAATGATCAATCAAGTAATATTGCAAATATAGCAAATAGTTTATTTCAAGTTATAACAAAAAATGATCAGCTAAATTTATATAATATTATTGATGATTTACTATCAAATAAAAAAATATCTGAAATTATTTTAAATGATAATACTAAAAATATCATTGTTGCAATTGTAGATAAACTAATGCCACAAATTTCCCCTACAATTAAATCATTACTAAATAACATAAATTCAGACAATGTCCATGAAGTTGTTAATGAAGTTTTAAAATTATTAAAAACAGCTATTTTAGAATATTTCCCTAATTTAGATGAACAAGAAATTAATTCTTTAATTAATGATCTTGAAAATCAAGGTTTATTAACTGCAATTATCAATAATAAATCAGTCATTGTTGATTTACTTAAATCTATACCTAATCTTAATACAAATCCAATTATTAAAAATATTATTATATTAATAGAATCAATTGATGTGAATGTAAATCTATTTGATTTAATAATTAATATTATTAACATTAAAAATGAAAATAATGAATCAGTTTTGAAAACTATAATTAATAGTATTATACCTAACTCCACAATAGTTTCTCTTTTAAATCAATTAGTATTTGACAATCCAAATTTTACATCTGAAAACCTTGCTGTTATAATAGATGTATTTGCTAATCCAAGAGATTCAAAAAATGGTTCAATAATAAGTTGAAGTGATTGATTTAACAATATTAAAAAAACATACACCTTTAATGATAATGATGGTAAAATTCAATTTAAATATAAATTTGAATTTAATAAAAATATTTACTTAAATATTGGAAAACTTTATAATATATTACCTTCTAATCTAACTATTAACGATATAACTATACCTGTTAGCTTAATATCAATCACATTACCAAATTGATTTAGTATTAATGCAGGAGATTATATTGAAATTAATCAAAATTTTGATCATATAGAATATGATGTAATTAATATTAATGGTGAATATAGATTATCTTGACAATCATTCACAAATACCACTATTGATATAAACTTACCACAAAGTTTAAAAACGATTTATGATACATCTACGGGTGCTGGAAGCACTCTTGTAAATGTTTTAAATAATATTTTTTATCACAAGTATAATATAACTAATTATTTTAAACCTAATAAATCTCAACTTAATGAACATATAATAAAAAATTATAATCCTAATAAGAAAAATAATAATGCTATATTCATTAATCAATTAACTGACGACAAAATCAATGAAATTAAACAAAATGTTGATCTGTCAATAAATGAAAATAAAATGGAAAATAGTGAATATATAATTAGTAATGGTATTTTCAGAAAAGTAGTTACGAATAAATATGTTACCACTACAAATATAGATCCAAATGAATTATTGTCAGAATTTGTAAATCTTACTAATTATAATAGTTCATATCACATTAGTTTTAATATTAATAGAATTATTAGATCAAGCTCAATACTTGGTTTTAATATACCTAAGATAGATATTAAAAATTTATCATTATCGACTCCATATTATGTATATTCTAATAATGGTCAGTTTTATAACTTATTTAATTTTGACATTTAATAAACCTATACAAAATATATATTAAATAAATACACAATTTGCGAATTGTGTATTTATTTTATTAATCTAGAATTATACATTTCATCCATGTTTTATAGCTTCAGATTTAAGTGAATTCACATCTTGTTTTAAAATGTGAACATCATTTTCAAGCGTATCAAGACGAGAATTAACCTTACTAAATTCTTCTCTTACTTCAGTTTTAAAATCATTAAACTCAGTTTTAAATCCACTAAATCCCTCTTTTAAATTAAGCACTACTTCATACAACAAATCAATTTTACTTTTTCTTGCCATTTTAGATTCCTTGTCTTTTGCAATATTATTTGATTTTTCTATCTTTATTTTATCTTTTAATTTAGCAGATAAATCATAATTGTGAATTTCAACTCACTCAACATCATAATCACTTAAAACTTGTTTCAACTTAGAATTTTGGTTTTTCATTCTTTTTCACCTCATTGATAAATATGGGAAAAATATGAAAATTACTAAATAAAAAACATTAAAATGGAATTTCCAAATTAATGCTTTAATTTATTTTTTTATATATAAAGTTCAATACTGCCTTATCTAAAACATGGTTTTTCATTTTTTTATATAAATCATTTAAATAAAATCCATTATTTAAATCAATATAATTTATATCTAATGCATATAGAGTAATAGTATATTCATGGTCTTTATCTGGTGGTGCACAACCGCCAAAACCCCATACATCACAATTATTACCTATAAGTGGGGATGATCAAGAATTTTTACCTTGAATTATATTATCTTTTAAGTCAATGCTAGCATTTTCCATTAATTCATTTCAATCTGGATTAATATTAGCAGCTACTCAATGAATTCATGAAAAACCACACACAGGAATTGCATCAAAATCTTCAAATACTAACACTAATGATTTAGTATTAATTGGTAAATCATATCATGATAATTGAAATGATCTTTTACAAATATTGTTTTCTAAATATTTTGGTGAATTATTACCAAATTCTATATCTAACAAATTATTATGTATATTCTTAGAAGTTATTTTCATTTTTTTTAATCCTTTCCAAAAAGTCTTTATAAATTCTTCTGCTGCCATAAATATCTATTGATTTTGAGTTATTATAATGTATACATTCAAACATATCATTATTTCTATATTCATCAGTTAAATTATTATATATTGCATCATTAAATAAAATGGATACATAATTTGTTCTTGCGGCTTTTTTGGATAAAAAATGTGCATAATTAATTGAATCACCCATAAAAAGCATTTCTTGAGATTGACTTATTAATTTAGTTACATAATTATCAGATGAATATCATAAACCAATCCCAAAATTTAATTCAAGATCATCTTCAACATAATTAAATTCTGGAATTAATTTAGATAATTCATAATTTAATAAATATTTAAAAGTATTTATTTCAAATGCACAATCCATTGCATTATCAATATCTGATTTTAAACTTACTGGAAACAAACCTTGAATTGAATCTAAATTTGATTGTATATTTTTGGCACCAGATTTTAATAAAATTGCTGAAACACCATTAATAAATTGTGATTGAATTTTCACTCATGTTTCAATACCAAATTGACTAATTTTATTTTTAGATTTTTCAATATCAACATTAATACATATTAAAGGAATTCTGATAATGTTACTATTTGTTAAATGGTCCTCAAAAAAACTAGAATTTGGAAATTGTTTTATGAAAGTAATTTCGTCATTATTGTTAAATGTATTTTTAATTTTGTTTTTTATTAATTCTCAATCTTTTTCATTTAGCATAATTTTCTCCTTTATTAATTAACAAAATCAAACTCTGGATCTAATTCAAGTGTATGAATAGTTAATTTGTTTGAGTTAATATATTCATATTTTATTTTAAAAGCTTTTATTAATATATTATCACAAGATTTATAGTAATATACCATATTATTCATATCCATGCAACATGAATATTGAGTTACTTCATACTCTTTATTATTAGTTACTACACTTCCCTTAATCATAGCTACAGAGTTTAAGATATTAAAAAACTGAACAATATTTTTATTTTCATCATCATCAATATAAGCATTAAATTTATTATAAACAGCTCTTACAAAACGAGATGAACTTGAAACATCACCTGGTAATCCAAATGATCCTAATCCCTCACTAATATTTATCAAATTTAATTTAGGGCTCAAATTATTTACTGCTCTTTTCTCACTTAAATATTGATAATTAAACATATTAAAATAATGATAATCGAAGCTAGGACTATTTGTAAGCACATGATATGGATTATCATAAACCTTCATTCCTTCATTTGTAGTTTCAACAACTATTGAATTTTCATTAGAATCAGTAATTATTCAATGTAATGGAGCATTTGGAAAATTTTCACTGAAAACCTCATTAATTATATTAATATTTTCTAATTCTTTCTTTACTTCATCTATTGTTACGAAATTACCCAATAAATAAGGAATTAATTCAAAGGGAGCTAAATTGTTTTTATTTGAAACAACATCATAATATTTAGCAAGCCATGGAAAATTTAAACCAGCCATTGATAAACCTTTTTCATTCATTGACTCAAAATATAAAGGTGTATCGTTTGAAACTATAGCCATCCCAAATAAGGCATATTTATTTTTAAAACTATTCATTTTTCTTAATTTAAATTCATAATTTCTTGGTGTAACAACTACATCATATTTAAAAGAGTAATTCAAATCTAAATTTCTACCAAAATAAAAATTTTTTTTGGTTTTTAATGATATTGCGGTACACATAATATAATACCTCCTATATTTATAATATAATGTTATAATATAAAAATATTTAATAATTTCAAAATTGGAGGTAAATTTATGATTGCAATTGTAATTGTTTGTTCAATATTAGCAATTTTATGTTTCATCATTGGTTTACTTCTTTCCAAATCAGGATCTAGTGGAGGGTTAGCGAGTTTAGCTGGTCAAGATCTAGAAATTTTTAAAAAAACAAAAGACCGTGGATGAACTAAATGGTTACAGGTTTTAATGTTCATATTTACAATAATTTTAATTATTGTAGCTATTATAGTTTATTTTGTAGGTAAATAAAGATGGAAAATGTTGATATACGTAAATTAATTATTGATGTAATTAAAAAAGATGGAAACAAAAAAATACCAATAGGAATAATAGTTAAAAAAATTCATCAAATTAATAAAAAAATTGACAAAAATCAAATATTTCCAGTCATTTATAAAATGTTAGATGATTCTGAACTTATTAGAATTTATGAAAATAAAGTTGTATTAGGTCATATTAATTATGAAAAAGATTTTTCTAAAAAATATATAGGTATATTATCAATTAATTCAGCTGGTGATGGTTTTATTAAATCTATTGATGATAAAGGTAATGAAATAGAATACTATGTATATAGAAAAAACTTATTTAATGCATTGCGAAATGATGAAGTTGAATTCGTAAAATTAAAAAAAGAGAGAGAGAATGATGAATTAGAAGAAGTTGCAATTATAAATGTACTTAAAAGATCAAAAGAAACATTTGTTGTAACTGCAAATTTGAATAATAATGAATTTGAATTTATTCCTGATGATTTAAAATTTTACTTAAAAATTAAAATTAACGATATTTCTAATATTAAATTAGGAGATAAATTATTAATCAAAATTATTTCATATGAAGATAATATTGCTCATGCAATCATTGAAAAAATTATTGGTCATGTTGATGATGTTGGGGTTGATGTAATAAGTATTTTGCATGAAAATGATGTACCAATGACATTTTCTAGTGATACGATTTTAGAATCTAATAACCTAAAATTTCAAATAACTGATTTTGATGTTAAATACCGTAAGGATATTAGAGAAAGATTAATCATATCTATTGATCCACAAACATCCAAAGATTTAGATGATGCTATATATGTTGAAAACCTAAATGATGGAAATTATTTTTTATCAGTATCAATTGCTGATGTTTCCAGTTATATAAAAATGGATTCATGTATTGATAAAGATGCAATTAGTAGGGGAACTTCAGTATATTATTTAAATAAGGTGATTCCAATGTTACCATTTAATATTTCTGATAATTTATGTTCCTTAAACCAAAATGAAGATAAAATGTGTCTAAGTTGTGATATGGTTTTTGATAAATTAGGTAATATTCTTTCATATGATGTTTATCCTGCAATTATGAATAATAAATGTCGATTATCTTATGATGAGGTAAATGAGTATTTTGAGCATTCAATTACTAACAAAAACATTGATAAGAAAATCTATGATCAACTTTTAGTTTGCAAAGAATTACATAGAATTCTTAGAAAAAAGAACATAGAGAATGGATATATTGATTTTGAAATAAAAGAACCAAAAATTATTCTTGATGAAAAGGGTTTTCCGATTGATATCCAAATAAAACAAACTGGGGTTGCACAAAAAATGATTGAAGATTTTATGATATCTGCAAATCAATGTGTAACTATGTATGCAAATAAACTTGATATTCCATTTGTATATAGAATACATGATAAACCTGATTTTAAAAAATATGAAAATTTTATGATTGAATCTAAAAAACTAAATTTTAAAATTCTTTTTGATTATCATAATTTAACTCCCAAAAAAGTATATGAAACCCTTGAAGCAAATAAGAATCATGAAAATATAAATATATTAAGAAAATTAATGCTAAGATTAATGCAAAAAGCAAAATATTCAACACAAAATATTGGACATTTTGGTTTAGCTCTTGATGATTATACACATTTTACATCTCCAATTAGAAGATATTCAGATTTACTAATTCATAGAATTCTTTGAATGTTTGTTTTTGCAAAAGATTTTTATAATGATAAACAACGGATTGAATTAAATTCAAAATTACATGATTTAATTCAACAATGTAATTTAACTGAAATTAGACAGGTAAACACCGAAAGATATATCAATAGCTACAAATTTGCTGAATATATGTCATTTAGAATTGGCGAAGAATATGAAGGTGTTATATCTGCAGTTGTATCTTTTGGACTATTTGTGGAACTTGATAACACAATTGAAGGCTTAATTTCAATCAAAAATTTAGAAGATGATTTTTATATTTTTATACCAGAAAATCTAACACTTGTAGGCAAAAAAACAAATAAAATTTTTACTATTGGGCAAAAAGTAAAAATTAGAGTAATTGCTGCTAATAAATTTACAAGAAAAATTGATTTTAAATTAATAAAAGTTTGTTAAAATTAAATGGTATTATTTATATGGCTCTAATTAGTAATAAAAATGCATTTAGAAATTATGAAATTTTGGAAACTTATGAAGCCGGGTTGGTTTTGACTGGTACTGAGGTTAAATCAATTTCTCATTCACAAGGTTCTATTAATGAGTCATATATTACAATTAAAAAAAATGAAGCATATATTTTTAATATGTATGTTGCACCTTTTGAACAAGGGAATCAATTTAATGTTGATCCAAATAGATTAAGAAAATTGTTATTACACCAAAAAGAAATTATTAAACTTGAATTTAAGGCACAAAAAGAAGGTTTAACAATAATTCCTATTAAAGTATATTGGCACAATAACAAAATAAAATTAGAAATTGCTCTAGCAAAAGGTAAAAAATTATTTGATAAAAGAGAAGATATAAAAAAGAGAGATTTAAAAAGAGAAAGTTTAAAATATTAACTCTATTAATTACATAGGAGGATTGTTATGTGATATGTTACAAAATCAGTAATGTTTAACAAAAGAAATATTGGTTATTTTCTTGTTGTAATTACATTTTTATTACTTCAGACTACTTGTGATATTATATTACCATTGATGCTAACTAAGTTAAATGGTGTAATTCAAGATTGAAGGTTCCAAGGTCAAAGTCGTGATTGAGCTATAAATAGAGCATTAATAATTAGTGGAATAATGCTAGGAGTTTGTTTATTAGAATTATTTTGTGGAATTATGGGTGAATTATTAGGAACACGACTTGGTATAAAGTTAGCTGGTCAGCTTCGTTATAATACATTTAGTAAAATTCAAAAATTATCATTCGCTGATTTTGATCACTTTAAGTCATCAACATTGTTGACAACATTAACAACGGATGTTCAAGCAATACAAAATGCATTTGTATTTATATTTAGAATTGGATTTAGAAGTTTATTCTTGTATTTTGGTGGAATTATTGGTGTTATTGCAATTGTATTCACTCAAAAATCTATTTCTTCCACAAGTTGACTACTACCTGTTATTATGATTGTAATTTCATTGTCAATGTTTATTGTGCTAGGTTTTATAATGTTTAAAGCCATCAAATATCATAGACTTGCTAAATTCGCAACTGACAATGTTAATTCTTCTATTCAAGAAAATATATTAGGTGTAAGAGTTGTTAAATCATTTAATTTACAAGATACACAAATTGCTAAATTTGATGTAATTAATGAAAAAATGAGAAAAATTACAACTAGATCATATGTTATTAGTATGTGAATATTTCCAATAATAAATTTCACATTAAGTGCAACAATTGTAATTATTTTATGAGTTGGAACAACTACAGATTCTATTAATATCACTAATGTTTCAACATTAATGTCAATTACAACATTAGTATTAATTGGAATGATGCTTTTTATTAATGTAATATTATTTGTAACAATGGCAGTTGGTTCTGCAAATAGAATAAAAACAATTTTAAAATATGATCCAACTTTAAAATTTAAAGAAAATGGTGAAAATATAGAAACTAACACAATTGAATTTGATAATGTAAATTTTAGATATCATGAAACATCTGATTATGTTTTAAAAAATATTAACTTTAAAATAAAAGAAAATGAAACAATTGGAATTATTGGTGGTACTGGTGCCGGAAAATCTACACTAGTAAACTTAATAGCAAGAATGTATGATATTCAAGAGGGTTCAATCAAGGTATCTGGTCATGAAGTTAAAGATATTAATGAAATTTCATTAAGAACAAAGATTGCATTATCACCCCAAAAAGTTACCTTATTTTCTGGAACAATTGCTTCAAATTTAAAATTTGGAAAAGAAAATGCAAGTTTAGAAGATATGATTGAAGCTTCTAAAGCTGCACAGGCATATGATTTTATTATGCAAAAAGAAAATGGTTTTGATAGCATTGTAGAACAAAGAGGAGCCAATTTCTCTGGTGGACAAAAGCAAAGATTATCTATAGCAAGAGCACTAATTATGAAGCCTAAAATTTTAATATTAGATTCATCAACAAGTGCATTAGATATGATTACTGAAAAAGCTGTCAATGATTATATAAAATCATCAAATAATGATAGAACTACATTAATTGTTAGTCAAAGAATCTCAGGTGTAAAGGACGCAGATAGAATTTTTGTTCTTGAGAAAGGTGAGATTGTTGGGATAGGTTCTCATAAAGAATTGCTAAAAAAATGTTCACAATATTATGAAATTGCATTATCTCAAATGGGACAGGAAGGTGTTCAAAATGAAATGAAATAATAAATTTGAATCTCCAAATATTGAGCTAACCAATCATTATGATAATTTAATTAATAATGATATGAATGAATTTATTAAATTATTAGATTCAGGTAAAGTTCAATTTAATTGCTTAACTCCCGCTCAACAAAAAATAATAAGTAAATATCGTTCTAAGTTAAGTAGAAAAGAAAGTAAAGAAGCTGTTAAAACATTGTTTAGATTCATGGCTGATTATAAATTATTATTAGTTGTATTAGCATTAATAACAATTGTTTCTGTTGCTATGAGTTGTCTTGCAATATTTACATTAAAATATTTAACAGAGTTAATAGGGGAATTACAATCTGCTAATAATAATGTTCCCACAATTGAGAACTCTTTATTTACTAATTTTTGTTTGTTTGGCGGTTTTGCATTAATTTTCTATTTTTTAAATGCTGCAACAATGTGATGACAAACAAGAACTTTTGCTAAGTTATCACAAAAAATAGGATATAAAATTAGACAAAAATTATTTAGAAAAATACAAAAGTTACCAGTTAAATACTTTGATCAACATTCATCTGGTGATTTAATGTCAAAATTTACAAATGATGTAAATAACATAACTAATGCCTTATCAGAAAATTTAACAATATTAATTAATGGATTATTTATGATAATTACTATGTTTATTACGATGTTTTTAATTAGTCCATATTTATCATTAATAACCCTAGCATTAATTCCAATTATGTTAATTCCAATTATGTTAATTGTTAAAAAGTCAAAACCATCATTTGCAAAGAATCAAAAATATATTGGAGAATTAAATGGTTTTGCAGAAGAAATGATTGCAGGACAATCTATTATTACTTTATATAGACAAGAAAACAACATTAATAAAGAATTTATAAAATATAATGACAAATTAAATGCTGAATCTAAAAAAGCACAATCTATTACTTCTGCTATTTTTCCAATTGCAAACTTTTTCATAAATTTCTCTTCAATTATTATTACTTTCTTTGGAATAATATTTGTAGTTGCTGGTGTAGATAAAGGTTTTAATGGAATTGCATTACCAGATTTCAATCATTTAAATGATAATAGTCCTGTAAATCCTGCCATTACTGCAATTACAACTATTGCAACATTCTCAATGGTATCAAGAAATTTCTTTCAACCTATTGCACAAATATCAAATATTAGTAATATTTTATTAATGGCATTAGCAGGTGCAAATAGAGCCTTCCAAGTTTTTGATGAAAAAAATGAGGTAACCAAAAATGAACATTTAATTTTAAATATTGATGATAATGAAACAGATTCTAAAATTTCATATGAATTGTCCGATTTATTTAGTAAAGGACATTCAAAGAACATTGAAGACAATAGTCATCTAAACCCTGAAGATGGGGATATATTACCAAATGTACCATATTCAACAGTAACTACTAATGACTCAGTGAAAGTTCAAAATTTAAATTTTAGCTATGTACCTAATAAACAAATATTGTTTGATGTAAATATTGATGTTAAACCTGGTCAAACGATTGCCATTGTAGGTCCAACTGGTAGTGGTAAATCAACATTTATTAATTTATTAACAAAGTTCTATGACATCCATGATGGTGATATTTTAATAGGTAATAAAGAAGTCTCAATTAAAGAAATTACTAAATTTTCAATGAGACACAATGTATCAATAGTTTTACAAGATACATTCCTATTCAATGTATCTATAAAAGAAAACATTCGTTATGGTAACTTAAATGCTACAGATGATGAAATTATAAATGCTGCAAAAACTGCTAATGCTCACAATTTTATAATGCAATTACCAAATGGATATGACACAATTTTAGGTGACAATGGAGACTCATTATCTCAAGGACAACGTCAACTTTTAGCAATAGCAAGAGCAGTGTTATCTACTTCAGATATTTTAATACTAGATGAAGCAACGAGTTCAATTGATACTAAAACAGAATTAGAAGTGCAATCCGCAATGAATCGGTTAACTAAAAATAAAACTTCTTTTGTAATTGCTCATAGATTATCAACAATTGAAAAAGCTGATCAAATTCTTGTATTAAAAGATGGAAAAATTATCGAACGTGGTACACATCAAGAATTGCTAGATAATAAAGGTTTCTATTATCAATTACATAATTCTCAATTTTATGAAGAACAATAAAAATGGATTAATTTCCATTTTTTTATTTCAAATATATAATAATTATAATAGAGGTTCAATATGTTAAAAATGATTATGTGTGTAGATAATAACTATGGTTTTGCCAAGCAAAATAAATTACCATGAAATATTAATAATGAAATGCAACATTTTATTAAACATACCAAGAACAAAACAATAGTTATGGGATCAAAAACTTTTTTTGCAATTGGAAAGGTATTAAAAGATAGAGATAACATTATTCTTACCCATAATAAAAAATTATCTATCCCTAATGCAAAAGTTATATATGATTATAAGCAAATTATAAAACTATCTAAAACTAAAGATGTTTATATAATTGGTGGTAAAGAAATATTTAATTTATTTTTAAAATATGCTGATGAAATTATAATTTCAAAATTACATCAATCATATGATTGTGATCAAATATATATCCCCAATTTAAAAAATTATAAATTAGTTAAAACTATATGTTATAAAGAATTTCAAGTAGAATATTATAAAACATTTAATAAAAAAATATTATATGGAGAACCTATTGTTAATAAACTAATATCGAAACAAATTAAAGAATTTAAACAATTTATTTTACAAGGTATTACTCCTACTATTGCAATTATTTATATCGGAAATTCCTTAGCTAGTCAGAAATATATTGATAATAAATTAAAATATGCAAAATTATTAAGTGTAAATATTAATATTTATAAATATGATGAAAATGTGAATGAGACAATCCTTATAGATAGTATTAATAAACTAAATATTGATCCTCATATTCATGGAATTATTGTTCAATTACCAATTTCTAACCATCTAAATAAACAAAAAATATTAAATACAATAAATCCTCAAAAAGACATAGATTGTTTAAATGAAATAAATTATTCTAAAATTTTATTTTCTCAATCTTCACAACTAATTCCATGTACTCCAAAAGCAATTTTAGAATTTTTTAAATTCTATAAAATTAACCTAACTAGCAAAAACATTGTCATTTTAGGCAGAAGTAAAATTGTTGGTATGCCAATTGGATTACTTTTAATCAACCAAAATGCTACAGTCACTTTTTGTCATTCATATTCAAAAAATATTAATAAACATCTTAAAAATGCTGATATTATTATTTCTACTGTTAGTAGACCTAATTTTATAAAATCTAAATATATTAAAAATAATGCAATTATTATAGATGTATCAATAAATTTTTTGAACAATAAAATGATTGGTGATGCCGATTTTTATAATGTTATTGAAAAAGTAAAATATATTACACCAGTACCTGGTGGTATTGGTCCTGTAACTGTGTCGATGTTATTTGAAAACTTATTATTTTTAATAAAAAATAGATTATTTAGTACCAAATAATCTATCACCAGCATCACCTAAACCAGGAACTATATAACCATTTTCATTTAATTTTTTATCAATTGATGCAATATAAATATTTACATCAGGATGTTTTAATTCTAAATTTTTTAAACCTTCTGGACTTGCTAAAATACCAATATATGTAATTGATTTAGGATTATATTTCTTAACAATATCAATAGCTTTTATACATGAATGGCCAGTAGCAAGCATTGGATCTAAAACTAATACATCAGATTCATGAATTGATTTGGGCATTTTCGAATAATATTCTATTGGATCTAATGATGATTCATCACGATATAAACCAATATGACCAATTGTTGCAGTTGGAATTAAATTTTTTAATGGGTCCACCATTCCAAGACCAGCACGCAAAATAGGTACAAGGCAAATTTTGTTTTCTAATTTTTTTCCTAACATTTTTGTTATAGGTGTTTCAATTTCTTTATCAATCAATTTCATATCTTTTGTAGCTTCATATGCTAATAATGTTGTTAATTCTTGAAGATTATCTCTGAATGTAGTTGAATTAGTTTCTTTATTTCTCATTCTTGTTAATTTATCTTGAATAAGTGGATGTTTAATTTCAAAAAACATAATACTTTTACTCCTATTTTTTAATATATATTATAAAAAAAATTAAATAATTTAAAAATAATATTTATATATATTCTTTTTTGATATAATTAAATAGTATTTTGTGGAAGTATAGCTCAGCTGGTTAGAGCACACCCCTGATAAGGGTGAGGTCGGTGGTTCGAGCCCACTTACTTCCACCACGGGGACTTAGCTCAGTTGATAGAGCATCTGATTTGCACTCAGAAGGTCGTGGGTTTGACTCCCATAGTCTCCACCATTTTAAAATTCAAATCAACATATTGTTGATTTTTTTTATTTTATAGAATTAAAATATAAGTATGAATGATAATAATATATTTAAAATAATTAAACCATGAATTATTAATGAATTAAAGAAACAACATATTGATAGGTTTACTACAATTCAAAATTCAACATTACCATTAACTTTAAACTCACAAAATATAATCGGAATTAGTCCTACTGGTACAGGTAAAACTCTATCATTTTTAATTCCAATATTAAATAATTTAGTTTCTAATCAATATATTCAATCTATAATAATTGCTCCAACACGTGAATTAGCTAGACAAATTTATTCTACAATTAATTTATTCAAAAATAATGAAGAAAAAATTAATGCAAGTTTATGAATAGGTGGAGAAGAAATAAATAAACAAGTTTCAAATTCCAAAAATACAAATATTATTGTTGCAACTCCAACAAGATTTTTAGAAATTTATCATTTAGGTAGCATTAATTTTAAATATGTCAAAACAATTGTATTAGATGAAACAGATATGTTATTTGATTTAGGTTTTTCTAAACAAATTATAGAAATTTTTGATTCATTTAAGAATATTGATCAAATTCAAAAAATGGCTTTTAGTGCAACTATTCATGACATGTTAAGTCAGCAATTAAAAAAGTATTTTAAAAATACTAAAATTATTAGTACAAATGATACCTATAAAAAAGATAATATAACTAATTATTTAATAAAAACTAGAGACAAATATCATGCCTTAAGTGTAATTGTTAATCATATCAATCCGTATTTGTGCCTAATTTTTGCAAATACTAAAAAAACTTCTGATGAAATCTATAAATATTTGCTCGAACAAAATAGAAATGTAATTAATTTGCATGGTGGTTTAAAAACTAGAGAAAGAAAAAACAATTATCGTGATATTAAAAATCTAAAATATCAATATGTTGTTTGTAGCGATCTAGCTAGTAGAGGACTTGATATTGATGGGGCAAGTCATGTAATAAATTGAGATTTACCAGATGATGTATCATGATATTTACATAGAGCTGGTAGATGTGGCAGAAACAAATATACAGGTGAATCATATATTTTATTTAATGACACTGATAATAAAAAAATATTAAGTTTATTAGACAAAGGTGTTGAATTTAAAAATTTAACAATTAAAAACAATGAGTTAGTTCCTACAAAAGAAAAAATTTATTTCAAACCAAAAATTAATTTGGAACAAGAAAATGAAATAAAATTGTTTGTTGCCAAATCTAAAAAAAATATAAAACCAGGTTATAAAAAGAAATTAAAAAAAGAAATTAAAAAAATTAAGCAAAAACACAAAAGAAAACATATTGAAAAACTTATGAATGAAAATAGAATTAAACAATATAGAAAAAAAGATCAATTTTAATTAAATTTATTGATAAAATTTTATTGTAATTATTTAATACATTGTTGTTATTATCTCCAAATACAACTTTGTTTAAATTTTTATTAAATTACTTAAGGAGAAAAATATATGTCAATTTCAAAACAAACAAAAGCTGAATTAGTAAAAAAATTTGGTGGAAATGAAAAAAATACAGGTAAGACTGAAGTTCAAATTGCAATTTTAACTGAAGAAATCATTCGTTTAACTCAACATTTAATTAATAACAAAAAGGATAAAATTTCAAAGTCTGGTTTATACCAAAAAGTTGCTCAAAGAAAAAAATTATTAGCTTACTTAGAAAGAAATGATATTGAACGTTATAGAGCAATTATTAAAGAATTAAATTTACGTGGATAATATGAACAACATAGAAAAATCATTGTTAATTTCAAATAGTACATATAAAAATATTGATACAATAGGTTTAAATTTTACGCATGATAGTGGTGATGCGTATAGCTTAGAACGTATATATGGAATTATAAATGATAATATTGATTGTCAATTAAGAGCCAAGAGTCGTTTTCTTGGTTCTTTTGTTTACTATTGATTTCAAACTAATGACTATAAAAAAAATAGAGAATTATCAAAAATTAAATTCAAAAATAGAACTATTTGATACAACATATTTTTTTGGTTATCAATATTAGCATTAGTTTTTTGCATAATTTGAGGAATTGCAATTCCTATTATAAATTCTGCTTCCAACTCTTTGTCACTATTACAAGGAAATTTCTCAGGAGTATTAATTGCTAATAATCACATAATTGGTTATGTTATTGATCCAAAAACAGCCGCTTCTATATTAACTAGCATTACTAATATTACAGATAATAATTATCCTGAGTGATTTAACCAATACTTGAATTTATATTGAATAAATAATCCAGTGGTTGGTTATAGTAATGATTTATCTGGTTGTTTACGTTTTTTACAAGATAGTCTAATTGGAACAGGGTCGCAAGCAACAATATCAATATTATCAATACAATTACAAACTTTTATTTATTTCAGTGTAGTAGGAAAAACAGCTACATTAGAAATAATGCAAAGTTGAAATGGTTCATATTTTGCATTATTACCTACAACAAGTTATTATTATGGATTAATGGCAAATAGTATTTGTCTAGCTGGTAATCAATTAGCACAAACACTGCTAATTCCAAAAATTTGATCAGCATGATTTAGTGATGCTTCTGTAATTGTATCTTTAATATTTATATTAATACTATTAATAATTGTAATTGTATATGGAAAATTATTAAAAAATATTAAACCAAGATTAAATAATTTATCATTTGCAGAATATTTAATGCAAAAAATGATTTTTATAAAAAGATTTAAATTTTTAATAAACAAAAGGGTTCCCATGACTGAAGGTATCAAGGAATTAAATCATCAATTAATTTTTTGTACAGATAAATTAGGAGATACTTCAATTTATTTTTTACTAAGATTATTGAATTATGTTTACTCAATTTTTAGAGATATGAACTTAATGCTTGTTATAAATGTTGATTCAGATCAAAAAATAAAATCATATACAAAATTACTTAGTCAGGATTTTAGTAATCTCACTATTAATATTATTGATAATGAATTATTAAATAAGCTTAATTCTGAAGATGCTCAAGGAACATATTTTAGATTTGATGATGATAAAATTAATGTTAATCCTAATATAAATAAAATAGAAACCAATCAAAATATTAAAGATATTTTATCATTACAATTTGAATCATACATTAATGATTTTTATAACTATATTGACTACAGTAGAAAAAATAAAATAATTAATTTACAATTAAAAAAATCAAGCAAAGAAAATTGTAAAAAAATATCTAATTCACAAAAAAATAAAATTATAAATAATGTTCAGAAACAACACAAAACAAATGAAACTTCATTTATAAAGCAATTTAGCGATATAGACTCTAAACCTTTTGATAAAATTAATAAAAAATTTTTAAAATTGTATTATAAATTAAAGAAAATTAAAAATTAATTATAAATATGAAATTATTTAAATCTATTCAAAAAAATAATCAAAAAAGACAATGAATTATAAATTCAGTAAAAAGACAATCAAATATTTTAAAACACAATTTATATATTAATAATATAGAAACAAAACTAAAAATTATTTGATTAAAAAGTAAAAATGATATAGATACAATTCTTGCTCCAATAAATAAATTTAATTATGAATATTCATATTTTATAAATGCTGTATTAAGTTATGATAATTTTAATTATAATTATTCATATGATATTGTTGTTTTAAATTTAATGTGAGAAGTAACAAATACCTTTAAAAATGCTTCGCCAAATAGTATATCTTTAAATTTTGAACATCTATCTCATATTATTGTATTACCAGTAAATGGGATTGAACAATTATCTATCAATATTGGTGACTATGTTCGCCCTATGCCAAAAATTATTTAGGAGAAATATTATGCCTCGTAAACATTTAATTGCAAGTGGAATTAATAAAA
This sequence comes from uncultured Ureaplasma sp., assembly GCA_944322645.1. GTDB lineage: Bacteria > Bacillota_I > Bacilli_A > Mycoplasmatales > Mycoplasmoidaceae > Ureaplasma. The sequence continues at coordinate 10,485 of CALUPI010000034.1, read as the reverse complement.
AACAACAACAACAATCAAAAATTTGAATGAAATGTGCAAAAGAAATTAAAGCAGCCGCAAAAGTAGGAGGGCCAAATCCAGATGCAAATCCTAGATTGAAAGCTGCTATCCAAAGAGCATTACAAAATAACTTAAGTCGTGACTCAATTCAAAAAAATATTAATGGTGCAACAAAAGATCCTGAAATTCTAAAAGAAATATTATATGAAGGATATGGACCAAAAGGGATTGCAATCATCGTTAAAGCTTTAACAGATAATGAACAAAGAACAATTAGTAATGTTCGTGGATATTTTTCAAAATTACATGGTGAAATTTCAAAACCAAATAGTGTAAAAATGTTGTTTAATGAATATGGTGTGTTTTTAATTAATAAAAAATATATTGATGAAAATAGAATTTTAGAAATTACAATAGACTTTAATATTATTGATGTTCATGAATTTTCTGAATTTTATGAAGTACTTGTGGAAACAAATGACTTTTATAAAGTTAAAAACGCGTTTGATGAATCTCAAATTCAAATAGAATCATTTGAAATTAAACATATCCCAGTTAATGAAATAGAAATTAGTGAAGAAGAAAAAATTAAATTAGATAAATTTTTTGATTCATGTGAAGATGATGATGATATTCAAATGGTTATCTCAAATGTAAAAGATTATTACTAATAATATTTATAATTTTTAAAATCATTTTTTATTAAATTAACAAATCTAATACTTTAACTTTATGACTAATTAAATATCAAATAATGATAATTGATCATTCTCTTTCAAATTGTCTAATATATGCAAATCAGACATTAATTTTAAATGTTGCTTTGTAACCTTTGTCCTATTTTCAAAATCTTCAAGAGATTTAAAAGATTTATAATTTCTTGAATTAATTATAGAGTCAGCAACTTGTTCACCTAAACCATCAATAGAAGTAAAAGGACAAATAATTGAATTTAAATCATAATTCACTATAAAATTTTTAGCGTCAGATACATTAATATCTAGCATTTGGAATTTATACCCACGAGAATACATTTCTAATGCAATTTCATATAACGAAACCAAATCTTTATCTTTAGTGCTAATTGTGTTTTTTAATTTAGGATTAGACAATGCCTTATTAATTCTTTCTAATTCAGACTTAATAGATGAGTAACCTTCACACATAATTTTAATATTAAACACACTCGGTTTAATTGAAAAATATGAAGCATAATATTCTAGAGGATAATGAATTTTATATCATGCAAATTTTCATGCATGCATAACATATGCAGTTGCATGTGCCTTTGGAAACATATACTTAATTTTATTACATGATTCTATATACCATTTTGGTACATTATTTTCTTCCAATATTTTTTGATGTTCGGGTTTAATTTTCTTGCCCTTTCTAACATCTTCCATTATTTGAAAAGATGTTAATGAATCAATTCCATGCTGAATTAAATATACCATTATATCATCTCTACAACCAATAATATCATTTAAACTAAGTCCTTGATTATTAATCAAATCTTGTGCATTTCCTAATCAAACATCAGTACCATGAGATAACCCAGATATTCTTATTAAATCCGAAAAGCTTTTTGGTTTAGTCTGATTTAGCATTTCGCGCACAAATGGAGTACCAAATTCAGGTAAACTCAAAGCACCTGTTGTTTCACCATTAATATCACTAGGGTTTATTTTTAAAGCATCTAATGAAGAAAATAAGCTCATAGTTTCAGGATCATAATTAGGAATATCATTAGGGTCCACACCAGTTAAGTCTTTTAACATTTTTAATATAGTAGGATTATCATGTCCTAATATATCAAATTTTAATAAATTATCATGAATATGTTCAAATGCAAAATGCGTTGTAAATCAATCTTGGGATTTATCATCTGCAGGATAATTATATGGTGTAAAATCATAGATTGACATATCTTTTGGTACTACAATGATACCACCAGGGTGTTGGCCTGTTGTTCTTTTAACATCTTGGCATTTAATTGCATATCTTTCAATTTCGGCTTTTGATACATTTTTACCAATTTTTTCAAAATATTCTCTTGCATTTTGAAATGATGTTTTTTCAGCAACTGTACTAATTGTTCCAGCACGAAATGTTCTATCTACACCAAACATTTCCTTAATAAAATTATGGGCATTTGGTTGATACACTCCAGAAAAATTTAAATCAATATCTGGAACCTTGTCACCATTAAATCCTAAGAATGTTTCAAAAGGAATATTATGACCTTCACCATGCATTAATTCTCCACAATTTGGACAATGAATATATGGTAAATCATAACCATCATTATATTTTTCTAAATCAACATTAAAATCAGAAAATTTACAATTAGAACACAAATAATGTGGTTGTAATGGATTAACATCTGTAATATTAAGAAATGTTGCAACTAATGATGACCCGACCGATCCTCTAGAACCAACAACATAACCATCATTTATTGATTTTTCAACTAGTAAATGTGAAATTCAATAAACAACAGCATAACCATTATTAATAATAGATTTTAATTCTTTTTCTATACGTTTTTGAACTATTTCAGGTAGTTCTTCACCATATAATGCATGTGCATTTTTGTAAACTGTAGATTCCACATTTTCATTAACACCTTCAATTTTGGGAGGATATAATTTTGATTGCAAGGGTAAAACATTAATATCAATTAAATTAGCAATATCAATTGTATTGTTTATAACAACATCTTCAATTATTTTTTGATCTTCTAAAAAAGAAAATTCATCAATCATTTGTTTTGTAGTTCTAAAAAACAATTTGGGATGCTTGCCATATTTTAAAAATCTGTGATTTCGTCTATTTAATACAGGTGTATTTACATATAAATTATAAAAATCATCATCTTCATTTTTTAAGTAATAAGCATTTGATACTGCAATTACTTTTTTATTTAATAATTGTGAAAATTTAATAATTCTCTTTATAGCTAATTGAACATTTTTTTCACTTATATTTTCTGCATATATTTCATGATAAAAACCAGATGGTGGAGGAACTGTAATAAAATCATATTTTAAAATTTCTTCTTTCAATAATTCATCAGTTTTTGACAATGCCGCATTAAAAATATCTGAATCAATTGGTGCATTAGCAATCAATAAATTATTAGAAAAATTTTTAATTTCATCAATATTAATTGTTGGCCTTCCATATAAAAAAGTAGAATGAGATTTAGAAACTAATCCATATAAATCTCTAATACCTGACTGATTTTTTGCATATACTAATACAAAACTGCCAATCATAGATGTATATAATGATTCATTTTGAATAAAGTCATTCAATTCACTAATCGAATTTATACCATCATTCATAAATTTTTTCATTAATTCAATTCATAAATAACTTAAAACTAATGCATCATAATCAGCTCTATGAGCTTCATTTTTGTTGTATTCTATTTTATACTTTTTACAAATTGATTCCAAGGAATGAGATTTAAAATTTTTATTATATCCTCTTGAAATTAGTAAAGTGTCTATCAATGTATTAGAAATAGGTTCCAAATTATAATAATTTAATTTACAATTAATAAAATTAATATCAAAATTAATTCCGTTATGAGCCACTAAAATAGAATCACCTAAATATTCTTTAATTTTCAATAATCCAGCTTTTTGATCAATTGCATCAATTAAATCATTTTCCTTAATTCCAGTAATTTCAGTAGTTTTTTGAGATATTGGAATATTTGGTTTTATAAAAAATTGTATTTTATCAACTATTACTCCATTTTTAACCTTAGTTGCACCAAATTCAATAACATCATCAAATTCAGGATACAATCCAGTTGTTTCAATATCAAAAACAATATATTCTTGAGATCATAAATTTAAGTCTTTAGGATTAATAACTGCAGCAATTTTAGATGGTAAAATTTCCATTTCTATACCATAAATTGGTTTAATATCTGAATTTTTAAAAGTTTTCATAATTTCAGGAAAAGATTGAACATTATAACGATCAGTAATTGCAAATCTTGTCATTTGGTTTTGAATTAAGAAATCTTTTAAGCTATTTGGATCAATTAATCCATCATACGCTGACATTTTACTATGGATATTAAATTCAATTCTCTTAATTGGAGAATTATCAATTTCATCAATAATAAGAGGTTCAATTTTGTTATAATCTATAAACTTTCCAATAAATTGTGAAGGGTCTCCTGGATTTTGTTGTAATGATATATATGCACAAATTCAATCATTAATAGATAATTCATCATTAAATTTATTAATATCTGTAACATATCTTTTAATAACAATAGATGAACTAAAATCAGTAACATAATATGAGATAAAATATGCACCATTTTTTAATTGATCTTTTTTAATATTAAATATTTGTCCTTTAATAACATAGCTAGCCATTGGATTATCAATATCAATTATGTTAGTAGATGGAGTATTGATTCAATTTTTATTTTTATAATTATACGAACAATTATTACTAAAAGATTTAGATTTATAAGTATTAGATATCTTGTTATCATTAATAATATTGTTAATTAATTTTTCATCTTGATTTTTAATATATGTATCATAGCTAGAATTTTTACAATATTCAAATTCTTTTAAAACATAACCAAATTTTTGATTAACATATTCAATTAATGATGATTCATGTTTTTTTCACATATCTAATTCATTATCTGTAATAAAATCGATAACTAGATTATTATTGTTAAATAAGCATGATTGTCTATTTAAACTCTTTTTTAATAATTCGCTTTTTGTTTTTTGCACAAAATCAAATAAATATATTTTTAATCATTCCGTTTCAATTTTAGAAAAATCGAATTTTAAATTTATTTTAATAGCATTCTGTGAGTTATTAAAATTATGAATCTTTTCAATTATTGCAATTTCCACGCCTTTATTCATATGTAAATTTATAACTATATTCTTATCATTATCAAAATGCGTTTCATGTTCAAAAACACATGAAACTATATTACTAATGTCCTGTTCATTTAAAACATTTATGAGTGATAATATTTTATTAATTTTTTCCATATTTTTCCTCTATTAAAATTTTACATTCAGAAATCAATTTATTTTTTCAAAGATATATATCATTTCAATCATTGATTTTGTATGAATCATACTTGTTAATAAAAAAATTGATGTATTCAATTATATTATTAAATTTAATAATATTTTCTTTAAATAGTTGAATTAAATAATCATCTAAAACACACATTATTAAACCAATAATGTTTTTATTGCTATTGATTAATTGATTTGCTCATTTTATTGGTAATCATTTATTGGCATCAATTACATCAAATGACAATTGAAATTTATTAAAATTTATAGAACTAATTTTTGCATTTATAGGTCTAAAATTATTAATTGCTAAATTAATTGAAGATTTCATATTTGGTTCACTAGCATTCATTCATATTGTATTATCAATATATTCAACCATACTATGAACATAGCATTCAGGATGATATAATGCTTCAATTTCATAATCTGGATATAAATAATGAGCTTCAATAATTTCAAAAGCCTTGTTAATCAATGTAGCACTATCAATAGAAATTTTATATCCCATTGATCATTTTGGATGATTAATTGCTTTGCTAAAATTAATATCTTTGGAATATGGATTGTCCATTTTATAAAATGGTCCTCCACTAGCAGTAATATATATTTTTTTTATTTTTTTTGGACTATTATGAATTAGTTCATATAAACTTGAATGTTCACTATCAACAGGAAAAATTTTTGATAAAGAATTCTTTAAATATTTTTGAATTATAGAACCTGCAACTACTAAAGATTCTTTATTTGCTAATGCTAAATCTATATTATTTTCAATAGCAATTCTAGTTATATGAATACCATCAAAACCTACTATTGCATTTAAAATAAGATCTGGTGTTGTTTTTTTTATTAATTCTTCAAAATTATTTACAGTGTTTAAGCTCATTACACTAGGACTATAAATGTGGGAATCAGGAAATTTTTCATGTAATTTCTTTGCTAGTTTTATATTATTATTAAAACTAAAACCTACAATCTTAAAATTTTCTAGACAGTCTAATGCTTGTTGCCCAATACTACCAGTAATTCCACATATTAAAATTTTTTTCATATTTATCCAAAAAACACTACTGTTTTCGCTCCTAATGCTATAAAAAAACTTAACACAAAATAAAAACTAATAACTACAGAGTGAGAATCTATTCTATCAATTATTCCACCATGTCCAGGTAAAATACTACCATAATCTTTGATTCTATATTTTCTTTTAAATCAACTATATGTTAAATCACCAAATACACTTAATAATGACATTGTTGTTAAAATTATAAACATATTAAATCATCAAAGTGGGCGATTTGCAATTTCTGAACCATTCACATATGTTAGTTCTTTTTGGAATTGAATACCAAAAATTTGACGTAAAACATCAGGATTGTGTTTTATATATGAAAATGCAAATAACATCAATAATCCAACACCAATAGTCATTATTTGTCCAACACCAAATCCTTCTCATGTTTTTTTAGGGCTAATTTTTGGAGCCATTTTATGCTTACCAAACAATATTCCACCCAAATATGCAAAAATGTCACTACAAAAAACAATCATCATAATTCATAACAATGTCAAAAATCCTCTTGTAAACATAAAGAAGAAAATTCCTAAGTAAAAACCAGAAACAACACCAACTAATAAGTTAAAAATAATAAAATTTTTAATTGTAAATGATGAATAACAAAATAACAAAATAGTATTAATAATTACTACAAATGCAATACAAACCGCTAATGTAATTGCAAAAATATTAGTTAATGTTAATGTATCATAAAATGTACCCACTTCTAAATTGATGTAGCCATAATATTTCAAAAAATAAACTAATGTTGGTGCATATATTAATACCATCATATTTAAAATAATTAGTAAAAATGGTATTCATAAAAATTTATAATATATATTAGCAATTTCCTTTGCACATATTATTATTAATGGTACAAAAGCAACTAAATATATTCATGCAAATATTGTTCGTATTTCAATAGATGTAAATGGAGATCAATTATTAGTATTATCAGCAAATACACCAATAATAAATATAAATGCTAAAAATAAAAACATAAAAACTGATGAAGACACTCTTTGTTTCATGTTGCTTTTTGTTTTTTGAGATAATTCATTAGTTTTTATTGTATTTAATAACATTATTATATTCTTCCAAACCTACGTACTCTTTTATTATAATTCTCAATATCTTCTAACAAACTTTTATTGTTATAATCTGGTCATAATGTGTTATTAAAAATTATTTCACTATAACTGATTTCTCATAACATAAAATTACTAAGTCTATTTTCCCCACTTGTACGGATAACTAAATCTAAATCCGGTAAATTATGTGGATTGATTATTTTAGAGAAATTATCAATATCCATAGATAAATTATTGTCAATTATGGTTTTACATACAGAAATAATTTTTTGTCTTGATCCATAATTAAACATTATTTGAATTGTCATTTTAGAATTTTTTTCTGTTAATAATTCTAATTTACGAATAGCAAGTAAAATATCTTTTTCAATATTGTCTTCAAAGCCATTTCAAATAAATCTAACATTATTATCAACAAATCATTGTTTTATCCTATCACTTAACATTTCGGTTTTTAATAATTTAAGTAAATAGTTGACCTCATTATGTGGACGATTTCAATTTTCTGTCGAAAAAGCAAAAAAACTAACACACTCTATATTTAATTTTAAACATGAATTAATTATTTCCTTCATTGTTCTTAATCCGTGTTTATGACCAAATGTTCTTGGTTTATTTCTTAATTTTGCTCAACGACCATTACCATCCATTATGAATGCAATATGTTTTAAATCATTCATATTTAGATTGTCATTATTTCTTTTTCACGTTTTACTAGTTCTTCATCAATTTTTTTATTGAAATTCTTAGTAATAACATCTAATTCATTTTGAAAATACTTTTTATCATCTTCTAAAGCATTTGGATCTTTTTTAAATTCATCTTGCAATTCTTGACGTGAACGTCTAATTTTAATCTTTGCATCTTCAGCAAGAGACTTTGCTTTTTTAACTAATAATTTTCTATCATCCTCAGTTGGTGCTTTAAATGTTAAACGTATGACATCAGCATCTACTTGTGGATTTATACCAATATTTGCAGCATTAATAGCAGCAGCTATATCTTTTAATGTGGATTTATCATAAGGTTTAATAATTAGAGTTCTAGGATCAGGAATACTAAGATTGGCTAATTGATTTATAGGCATTTTGTCATCATATGCATGTACTAAAATGTCATCTAAAATTGCAGGGTTAGCTTTTCCAATTCTTAATTTAGAAAATTCAGATAATAATCATTCATTTATTTTTTCAAAATCAGTTTCGAATTGTTTTTTATAATGATCAAAATTAATCATATTATTCTCCTTTATTTATTTTTGTAGATTTTATTTCATTTTTTAAAGCTTTTAAAAAACAATTTGGTTCATCAATATTAAACACCATTATTGAAATATTATTTTCTTGACACATTACTAATGAAGATAAATCCATAACTTTTAAATTCATCTCAATTACTTGTTTATAGGTTAATGTATCAAAACGAGTTGCATTGTTGTGAATAGTTGGATCTTTATCATAAACTCCATCCACTCCATTTTTTCCCATCAATATTATATCAGCATGAATTTCACAAGCTCTTAAAGAGGCTCCGGTATCAGTTGTAAAGTATGGTGAACCAGTTCCAGATACAAATATACAAACTTCATCGTTAGATAGTGATTGGTCAACGTTTCTAAAATTAAATATTTCACACACACTATCTATTTGGATAGCTGAATATACTTTAGTTTTTATCTTATTCTTTAAAAAAACATCCTGTAATAAAATTCCATTCATTACAGTTGCAAGCATCCCTATTTGATCACCAACATTATGATCTAAAGAATAGTTTGAAGCAAGATTACCTCTAAAAATATTGCCTCCACCAACCACTAAACCAATTTGATAATCTTTAGATAACTCTTTTACTTGTAAGGCTAGATTTTGAATTTTTTCAATATCAAAACTAGAATTATTACCTTTTAAATATGCACCAGATACCTTTATTAATACTCTTTTTTTCATACTGTAACCTCAATTTATTATTTAAAAAAATAATGAAGAAACTTCATTATTATAATTATTATTTAGATTGATTCATTTGTTGCGCAACTTCTTCAGCAAAATTAGAAACTTTTTTTTCAATTCCTTCACCTAATACAAAATTAATCATCTTAATTGCAGATGCATTATTTTGTTTTAAGTATTCACCAACAGTAATTCCTGGATCTTTTACATATGGTTGAGAAACTAAGCAAACTTCTTTTAAAAGCTTATTAACTCTACCATCAACAATTTTTTCTAGGAATTCAGCAGGTTTATTACTTTCAGATTTAGTTTGTTCTAAAATAATTTCTCTTTCTTTATTTAATCAATCTTGATTTACCTCAGATTCATTAATATATTTTGGATTCATTGCAGCTATATGCATTGCCACATTAGTTGCCACTTCTTCATTAACATTCCCATTTAATAATATTGCAGTTGCAATACGATTATTCATGTGTGTATAAACACCAATTGTTTGATCATTATTAGCAACTAAAATTTCACCACGGCGAAAAGCAATTTTTTCACCAATTGTTGCAGTTAAATCTTGACCAGATTCTAAAATATTTTTTCCGTTTATAACAAGTGAATTAATTTCTTCATTTTGATTAACCTTTTCAAGAATTTCATTAACAATATGATTTGTAAAATCAATAAATTGTTCATTTTTAGCAACAAAATCAGTTTGACAGTTGACTTCAACTACTGCTGCTTTTTTTAAATTATATCATAATTTACCAACTACTAATCCTTCAGCAGCAATTGCATCAGCTTTTTTAGCAGCTTTTATTGAACCATTTTTTCTTAATCATTCAACTGCAGCATCTAAATCATCATTAGTCTCATTTAATGCTTTCATACAATCTGTCATACCTGCATTTGTCATTGCACGTAATTGCTTTACTAATTCAGCTTTTGTAGCCATATTAAACTCCTATTTTACAAAAAAGTATCTACTATACATATTATAAAATAGACTTTATATTAAAACAATACTAAAATGTTAAAAAATACATAATTTAATTAATATTTCATCCATGTTTTATAGCTTCAGATTTAAGTGCATTCATGTCTTGTTTTAAAATGTGAACATCATTTTCAAGTTTATCTAGACGAGAATTAACTTTACTAAATTCTTCCCTTACTTCAATTTTAAAATTATTTAAATCATTTTTAACTTCTGTTTTAAATTCATTAAAATTATTTTCTAAGTTTCCAACTCTAGTTTTTAGATCACTAAATTCCTCTTTTAAATTTAAAACAACTTCAAGAATTGT
>CALUPI010000033.1 GCA_944322645.1 uncultured Ureaplasma sp. | reverse complement strand
AAACATTTTGTCAATTAAATATCTTTCTTCTTTATTTAGTTGATAATACATAATTTCTCCTGACAAAATAAAAATAACAACCACAACTATATTATATAGTGTTGCAGTTGTTATTTGAATGTGGGACCTAACTAGAACAGTTAGGTTCTTATTTTGTGATAAATTATATAGTAATAAAAAAGCCCACAGATACCTGTGGGTGCGATTGCTGGGATGGGAGGAGTCCTTACATTCAAAAAAAACAACCACAACTATTATATAGTGTTGCAGTTGTCATTTGAATGTGGGTTTTATACTAATTGTAAAATTGCAATTTCAGTCGCATCACCACGACGTTGACCAAGTTTTAAAACTCTAGTGTATCCACCATTACGATTTGCATATTTTGGTCCAATTTCATTAAATAATTTTCTTAATAATTGATCTCTATCATAATTTTTATTTTTTAACAAAATTGATGCAGCCATTCTTCTTGAAGCTAAAGTGTTCTTTTTAGCTAAAGTAATAATACGATCAACATGGCGTTGAGTTTCTTTTGCTTTTGTATGAGTAGTAATAATTTGTCCATAAGCAATAACATCTGTAACTTGTTGACGAGTTACCATTTTACGTCATGAACGAGTTTTACCAGGTTTATTAATAAAGCTCATAATTGTTGTTCCTTTCTATAAATTATTATTCATCACGTAATTTTAAACCACGATCATGAATTTTTTGAATTATTTCATTAACTGATTTACGACCTAAATTTTTAATTTTAGCAATTTCAGCTTTTGTCTTATCAATAATTTCTTGAGTTGTCAAAATTCCTGATAATCTTAAAGCATTATATGCCCGCACTGTTAAATCTAAATCTTCAATTGGAATAAATAAACTTTTTTTAGTAGTTTCAACTATTTCATCACCTAAAACTTCTAATTTAGAAGACAATGTTTCATTAATATTAATAATTGGTTCTAAATGACTAGTTAAGATTTTTGAAGCAATTACTAAAGCATCATTTGCACTAATTGAACCATTTGTAGCAATTTCAATTTCTAATGAATCACTAGATACTAATTTAGATGTTTTAATCTTACTTACAGTATAATTAAATGCTAATACTGGTGAAAAATTAGAATCTGTTGGAATTAATGAAATAGAATTAACAAATTCTTTATTTTCCTCAGCAGTTTTATAACCTCTGTCTCATTTAGCATAAATTTCCATTTCAAATTCAATATCATCTGTTAATGTTGCAATATGTAAATCAGTATTAACAATACTAAAACCTGCAGGACAATTAATATCAGCAGCAGTAATGTCACGTTTTCCCTTAACATTAATTTTTAATGTAGGTCAATCTTCAAGTGTTTTAGAATTTAATTCATCTTCACTTAAAATATCTTGATCACCCTTAATCACAAGACGTTTTAAATTTAAGATAATTTGAACTACATCTTCAAAAACACCATTAATTCCTTGAAATTCATGAGTAACTCCAGGAATTTTAATAGCAAACACACTAACACCAGGAATACTTGATAAACACACACGGCGTAATGCATTACCAATTGTAGTACCAAAACCATCTTCTAACGGTTGTATTACAATTCTAGAACTATTACCATTATCATTAGTATTAATTGCATTTAATTGAAATCTTGAAAATTTCTTCATTTTAATATCTCCTATTCAATTTAAAAATTAACGTGGTTTTTTTGGAGGACGACATCCATTATGTGGAATTGGAGTTACATCATTAATGCTTGTAACAATTAATCCAACAGCTTGTAAACTTCTAATAGCTGTATCACGACCTGAACCTGTACCATTAACATTAACTGAAACAGATTTTAAACCCATATCCATTGCTTCTTTAGCAGCTTTTTCTGCAGCAAGACCAGCAGAGTATGGAGTTTTCTTTTTTGAACCTTTGTATCCTATAGAACCTGATGATGCTCATGAGATAACATTTCCTTGTTCATCTGTAATTGTAATAATTGAGTTATTACGAGTTGTGTGAATATGAGCACATCCATTAGTAAAGGTTAATTTTTTCTTTTTAGCCATTGTTATAATTTCTCCCTTCTAATGATTATTATTTAGACTCGATTTTTTTGTTTGCCACAGTTTTTCTTGGACCTTTACGTGTTCTTGCATTTGTTTTTGTACGTTGACCACGAACAGGTAACCCACGACGGTGACGAATTCCACGATAAGAACCAATTTCCATTAATCTCTTAATATCCATTGCCACTTCTCTTCTTAAATCACCTTCAATTGTGTACTTAGATGCAACTTTTCTAATTGTTGCTAATTCATCTTTGCTCAAATCCTTTACTCTTCTATCTTCACTAATATTTGCTTCTTTTAAGATTTTTTGAGCAGTAGGACGACCAATACCATAAACATATGTTAATGATATTACAACTCTTTTATCATTTGGAATATCTACACCAAATATACGTGCCATAAATAAATCCTTTCTTTAAATAATATTATCCTTGACGTTGTTTATGTTTTTTGATTTTACAAATAACTCTAACAACACCTTTACGTTTAATAACTTTGCAATCTTTGCAAATAGGTTTTACTGATGCTCTAACTTTCATTTGTTTCTCCTTATAAATATTAATATACTTTATGTAGTATTAATTACTACTCAACTTTCGTATCAAAAGATAAAATTTGAATTTTGAAATGACAAATCCAAGATTTTAACTCATATAAAGTATTACTTAGTATATATCTTCATTAATATCAATTAATGAAAGTATCACATTAATCTTCAGCAGTTAAAATTTCACAACCATCTCTAGTAATTAAAAACATATCTTCTCAATGACAAGTCAATTTATGATTTCTACTATATACATTTCAATGATTATCTGGATCTATATAATATTCATTTGAATCAGTCATAATCATTGGTTCAATACAAATTACCATGTTTTCTCTTAAATTAACTCTAGGAAAATATGGATTAACATAATTTGGGATTATTGGATCTTCATGTAAGAAATTACCACAACCATGACCAGTAAAATCATGAATTACTTTATAACCATGAGATTCAACATAATCATTAATAAATTTACCAATTTGTAAATTACTAATACCAGGTTTTAAAATTTTAGCAACTTCATTCAATGAATTACGGCAAACTTGATTAATTTTGTTTGCTTCATCATTATTACCAATTATCATTGTAAAAGCGGCATCACAAATATGATCCATATAATTAACCCCTATATCAAAGGTTACCATATCACCATCTTTTAAAATATAATTGTTTGGGACTCCATGAATTATGCAATCATTCACTGAAATACAAATATTTTTTGGAAAATCATATGCACCATAAAATGCACACTTTGCATTATTACTCTCAATTATTTCTTTTGCATATTCATCAATTTGATTTAATGAAATTCCAGATTTTACAAAATCACGCAATTGTGCTCTTACTTTTTTTCAAATTGCACAAGCTTGCTTAATTTTTAAAATATCATCCTTGTTTTTGATAATAATACTCATAAATAATTTCCAACAATATATTATATATTAAAATTTAACAATATTTAAAACTTCATTATATACTTCATCAATAGATTGGGCTGCATTTACCTCAACTAAAATACCTTTTTCGCGATAATAATTAATCAATGGTTGAGTTTGTTCAAAATAAATATTAATTCTATCTTTTGCTACTTCCATATTATCATCTTTACGTTGCATTAATAATGATTGACAATTATCACAAATATTATCGTTTTTTGGTTTTGGATTATATTTAATATTATAAATAGCTCCACAACTTGGACAAATACGACGACTTATGATTCTATCAATTAAGATAGATTCATCAATCTTTAAATAAATGACATAATCAATATTAGCAATTGTTTTTAAAAAATTAGCTTGATCAATAGTTCTTGGATAACCATCTAAAATAAATCCTTTATGAGTTTTTAAACTTTCTACAATTGCATCACTTGCAATTTTATTAGTAATAGAATCAGGAACATATTGACCTGAAGCAATTATAGATTTAATTTCTTTTGCAAAATCATCATCCTTTTTAATTGCTTCTCTAAATAAATCACCTGTTGAGATATGTGCTAAATCAAATTTAGATAATAATTTCTTAGATAAACTTCCTTTTCCACATCCTGGAGCACCTAATAAAATAATATTCATATATTTTTTCCTCGCTTTTTATCAAAATTTATTATCTGTTTTAACATTATCAGATTTAATAGTATTTTCAATTTCTTTCTTTTGATAACTATAATTCACAGTAGTAGCAGTAGATTTAATAGACTGTCATAAATCAATAGTTGCTGATACCATAATAACAATTCCTGTACCACCTAAGATTGCATAACTTGGAATATTAATTGATCCGTTAGAAACATAATTACATATTAATGAAACAATATATGGTAATGTTGCTATTAAAGCTAAAAACGGACCACCAATTCAATTGATTCTAAATAAAATTCTAGATATATATTTTTCAGTATCACTACCAACTTTTATCCCTGGTATGAAACGACCAGATTTCTTAAAATCTTCGGACATTTTTTGTGGATTTAATTGAACATAACTATAAAAGAATGAAAATAAAATTATTAATACAAAATAAATAATGATACCACTAATAGATTCTAAAGAAATATAAGTATTAATTCATTGTGATGCACTACTATTGGTAGGTAAGAATTGAGCTATTGTAGTAGGAATTGTCATTAATGATGAAGCAAATATCACTGGAACAACTCCTGAAGGATTTAATTTTATTGGTAAATATGACAATTCATCACTATCTCTTCCAAAATTTCCACCCACTTGTTGAATTGGTACTTTTCTAACAGAATTATTAATAAAAATTACTGCCAATAATACTAATATATAAAAACAAATATATGCAATAAATGAAATTACTGAAATTAATTGAGAATTTTGAACAGAGATATTTTGTAGGTTAATAAATACAGTTTGAAATGAACTAAACAATGAAGATACAATACCTGCTAAAATTATTAATGTAATACCATTACCAACCCCTCTTTTAGTAATTAAATCACCTAAGAAAATAGCGATATAAGTTCCTGCAATCATTAAAGCAATATAAAAGAAATAATATAAAGAACTTCCTTGAACTAATGGGGAATTTTCACTAAAAGTTATAAAACTATTTTCACTAGAAGTTGCCATCGTTAGAATTGCATATGCTTGAATTCCAGCAAATGGTAATGTTAACAATCTAGTAACTACCTCAATTTTTTTTCTTCCTCTCTCTCCTGATTTAGCAAGCCTTGATAATGGTGGAATTAAATCAGTTGAAAGCAATTGAATAATAATTTGTGCAGTAATATATGGGGAGACTGCAATAGCAAAAATAGATACTTTACTTAAACCACCACCACCTATTAGGTTCATCATTTGTAAAAATGAGTTTGAGTCATAATTTGATGAATCACTAATTTGAATAAATGGCATTGGAATTACTGATCCTATTCTAAATAAAACCAAGATTCCTAAAGTAACTAAAATTGATATAATAACTTTTTTATTTTTAAAAATACTTAAATTTTCTAAAAAAGTTTTACTTCTTTTTTTACGATTATACTTATTATTAATCATATTTATATATATTATAAATAAAAAATGAAATTATTTATTAATAATTTCATATTTTGCTTTAGATTGTTCAATTGCTTTTAATGCACCAGCACTAAATTTATTGGCCTTAATTGTTAAATTTGAATTTATTTTAGCATTACCAATAACTTTAATTGACAATTTTTCATCTCTAATTAATTTTAATTCAACTAATTTTGTTAAATCTATAACTCCTGATTCAACCTTTTTATCATTAAAACTTTTTAAATTAATAACATTATATTCATTTGCAAAATTAACATTATTAAAACCAACTTTAGGCGATCTTCTATATAATGGTGTTTGTCCACCCTCAAACCCTAAACGAGTGTGTCCAGATTTACGTGATTTTTGTCCATTAGAACCACGAGTTGAGGTTTTACCCATCCCTGAACCGTGTCCTCTACCAACACGTTTTGCTTTTTGGCCTCTAGATCCAATATTATATTCTAGTGTATGTAATTCCATAATAATTTACCCCTTATTATAAATCTTTTACGTCTTTACCACGTGCTTTACTAATTTCGCTTGGACTTAATTGTGACAATAAACCATTAATAGTAGCTCTAATAACATTAATTTTTGTATTTGAACCTAATGATTTACTATAGATATCTTGATAACCAGCTAATTCAACAACTGCTCTAGCTGCACCACCAGCAACAATTCCCTTACCAATTGGAGCAGGTTTAATAATAATTTTTGAAGCTCCATGCTTACCATTAACTTCATGGTAAACAGTACCACGTTTATTCATTTTTACTTTAAATAAATTATTATTAGCATTCTTAATTGCTTTTTTGATTGCATCTGGAACTTCATTTGATTTACCCATACCAAAACCTACAGTTCCTTTTTTATCACCAACTACAACAAGGGCACTAAAACGCATTACTCTACCACCTTTTGTAGTTTTAGAAATTCTTTTAATTTCAACAGTTCTTTCTTCAAAAGCATTAGATTGTTCATTTTGGTTAAATGCTGGCTTTTTAGCATTATTTTCTTTTTTAGCAAATGTTTTTGAAGAGTTAGTCTTTTCTTCGTTTACTTGTTCAGATTGATTAACAACTTGATTTTCAATATTTTCCATATAAACACCTTTCTAAAAAACTAATCCAGCTTCTCTAGCAGCATCGGCTAAAGCTGCAACTCTACCATGATATTTAGATCCACCACGGTCAAAACTAATTTCTTTAATTCCTAATGCTAAAATCTTTTTACCAATATCTTTACCAACTAATGCTGCGTTTTCTTTATTACCATTTTTTAATTTTAATTGGATTGAAGAACTAGCAGTTAAAATTCTATTTTGTGAATCATCAATTAGTTGTGCAATAATGTGTGCATTTGTTTTAGTTACTAATAATCTAGGTTTTCCATTATCAATTTCTCTGATTTTATTAACAGTACGTCAATGACGATATGTACGTTGTTGTTTTTTATTAAAATTAATACGTTTCATAAATAATTAATTTCCCCTTATTTTAACTTATTATTTTTTCTTATCAGCAGTTTTACCAACTTTACGTACAATTTGTTCGCCTTTATAAAGCACACCTTTTCCTTTATATGGTTCAGGTTTTCTATATTTTCTGATATCAGCAGCAAATTGACCAACCTTAGCTTTATCAATACCAGAAATAACTATTTCAGTAGCAGATGGCACTTCTACTTTAATTCCTTGTGGAATATCAATAATTACTGGATGACTAAAACCTAATGCAAAATTAATTTTATTACCTTCTAATTTTGCTTTATAACCAACACCTTTTAATTCTAGGGTTTTACTAAAACCTTTTGATAAACCAATTAATGCATTTGATAAATTGGCATTAACTGTTCCTTGGTGCATATTTGATTCTTTTGAATCATCTAATCTTTTAACAATTAAGTTGTTTGCTTTTTGTTCAACAATAACTAAGTTTGTTGGAACATTTACAACTAAAGTATTGTTACCTGATTTTAAAGTTACTTGATTTGGATTGATTTCAACATTAACATTACTAGGAATTTCTAAAATTCTATTACCTATTCTTGACATATATTAATCTCCTTATCACACATAAGCAATTACTTCGCCACCAACATTTTCTTGACGAGCTTGCTTATCAGTTAATATACCTTTTGAAGTTGAAATAATTGCAATTCCTAATCCATTAATAACTTTTGGTAATTTTTCAACAGATGAATAAATTCTTAAACCTGGTTTTGAAATTTGACGAAGTCCATGAATTGAACTTTCTTTTGTGGATTTATTATATTTTAATTTAATTACAGTTTCACTTTTTCCGTGCTCTAATTCATTAATATTAAAATCTAAGATATATCCTTCATTACGAAGTACTTGTAAAATAGCAGTTTTCATATTTGTAGTTGAAACACTAACAGTTGAATTATGAGCTTTAGTAGCGTTACGGATTTTAGTTAATAATTCTGAAATTGGATCTGAATGCATAATTATTCTCCTATCATGAAGCCTTTCTTACTCCAGGAATTGCTCCTTTATAAGCTAAATCTCTAAAACATAAACGACAAATACCATATTTACGGTTAACTGCATGTACCCTTCCACATCTTACACAACGTGTATAAGCTCTTGTAGAATATTTTGGTTTACGTTGTTGTTTTGCAATTAATGATTTTTTTGCCATATTTTATTTTTCCTCCTTTAATTTTTGAAAAGGTGCACCTAAAGATTTTAATAAATAACGAGACATTTCGTCACTATCACCTGTAATTACAAATGTAATATCAAAACCACGAACTTTTTTAACGTTATCATAAACAATTTGTGGAAAAATAATTTGTTCTTTAATACCTAAAGTGTAATTTCCTCTTCCATCAAATGATTTATTAGAAATCCCTCTAAAGTCACGTACACGAGGTAGAGCTACATTAAATAATGTTTCAATAAAAGCTCACATTTTGTCATTTCTTAATGTAACCTTACAACCAATACCTTGTCCTTGACGAACTTTATAAGTTGCAATAGATTTCTTTGCTCTTGTAATAACTGGTTTTTGACCAGTTATAGTTTGTAATTCATTAACAGCTAATTCAAGATTTTTAGCATCTTGAACAGCATCACCAATACCCATATTGATTACTACTTTTTCAATTTTTGGGATTTGCATCACTGATAATAAGTTGAATTTTTGTTTCATATCAGGAGCAATTTCATTAATATATTTTTCTTTTAAAAATGCCATAATATACTCCTTATAATTTACTTCTTATCAATTTCATTTCCACTACGTTTAGAAACACGAACTTTTTTGCCATCTTTGTTCACAACAAATTTAACTTTAGTTTTAGTTCCTTTTTCTTTACCTTTTTGTTCAAGTAAAGCTAATTTACATAATCTAATTGGAGCTTCTTTTTCAATAATTCCAGCTTGATCATGAGTTGCATCTTGTTTTTGATGCTTTTTTACTTTATTGATACCTTCAACAATTGCTGTACCTTCTTTAGGGAAAACTTCTAAAACTACACCATCTTTATTTTTGTGTTTACCTGATAAAACAATTACAGTATCACCTTTTTTAATACGGTTCATAATAAATTTTCCTTTCTATTAAAGTACTTCAAGAGCTAAAGATACAATTTTTGTATATCCTTTATCTCTTAATTCACGACATACAGGACCGAAGATACGGCTACCACGTGGAGATTGATCATCTTTAATTATTACACATGCATTTTCATTAAACTTAATAGTATTACCAGAATCACGTTTTACACCTTTTTTAGTTCTAACAATTACAGCTTTACATACTTGACCTTTAGATAATAAACCACCAGGTTGAGCTTTTTTTACTGAAACTACAACAACATCGCCAACATTAGCATATCTTCTTCTTGTACCACCTAAAACTTTTATAACACCAACTTCTTTTGCTCCTGTATTATCAGCAACAACTAATCTAGATAATGCTTGAATCATAATTATTTCGCCTTTTCAATGATTTTAGAAATTCTTCAGTTTACAGTTTTTGAAATTGGTCTAGTTTCAGTGATTTCAACTTTATCACCAATTTTAGCGATTTGTTCTTCATCGTGAACATGATATTTTTTATTGTGAATAACTAGTTTTCTATATAAAGGGTGCTTGAATTTAGTTTCAACTTTAACAGTAACAGTTTTTTGCATCTTGTCACTTGTCACAATCCCTACTAAAACTTTACGATTATTTCTTTCCATATTCTATTATTTTCCTTTTTTAGTTGATTTTGTAGTTTTCACATTTTGATTATTAATATTTAATTCACGTTCATTAATAATTGTTAAAGCTCTTGCAATTGTTTTTCTAATTTCAGCTGCATTGTCAACCTTATCTTCTTCACCACTTGCAATGCTAAACTTAATTTCTAGTAATTTTGTTTTTAATTTAGTAATAATTTGAGTTAATTCTTCATTTGATTTTTTACGAAGGTCATTTACAACACTACTCATTAGAATTAACCTCCTTTTTAACTATTTTTCATTTAATTGGTAATTTATTCCCAGCAGCTCTTAAACCGCTTCTTGCTAGTTCCTCACTAATTCCAGCCATTTCAAACATAATTGTTCCTTTTTTAACAACAGCAACTCATTTATCAGGAGCACCTTTACCAGAACCCATACGTACTTCTAATGGTTTTTTAGTTAAAGACATATGTGGGAATATTCTAATTCACATTTTTCCAGTTTTTCCTAATCTCTTTGAAATCGCAATACGT
The DNA here is from genome assembly GCA_944322645.1 of uncultured Ureaplasma sp. GTDB lineage: Bacteria > Bacillota_I > Bacilli_A > Mycoplasmatales > Mycoplasmoidaceae > Ureaplasma. The sequence goes on along the minus strand of CALUPI010000033.1, from coordinate 39,792 downwards.
GCAGATTCAATTTGACGAGCATCAATTCATGCTCCTTCACAAGCCATTAAACCATATTCACCAAAAGCAATATAATTATTACCTTTAGCCTTACCTTCATAACTTACTTTATGAGGTTTACGATATTTAACTCTTTTTGGTTGTAACATAATAATTATCCTTCCTTTTTAGTATTATTTTTTGATTGGCTTGGTTTTTTTGAAGAATTAAATGCTTTTTCTTTTGGTTTAAAGTTTGAAGATTTTTTAGAATTTGAATTCATTTTTTTATTTAAATCTTTTTTAAAGATTTCACCTCTATTAATTCAAACTTTAACACCAATAATACCATAAGTAGTATTAGCCTCTTCTAAAGCATAATCAATATCAGATCTTAGAGTTGATAGAGTTACAACACCTTCAGAATAACCTTCTTCTCTTGCCATTTCTACTCCACCTAAACGACCAGATACATGAGTTTTAACACCTTTAGCACCTGCTCTTAGCACTTTTCTAATTGCAGCTTTTTGAGCATTACGGAATGAAATTCTATTTTCAATTGCATCAGCAATTTCACGAGCAATAATTCTTGCACTTAAATCTGGATTTTCAATTCCAATAACATTGATATTAACTTTTATATTTCTACCAACAATTTTATTAACCATTAATATTACTTTAGATAATTCACTATTTTCATTTCCTAAAATAATACCAGGTTGAGAACAATATACAAAAATTGTAATAACACCTTGCATACGTTCGATTTCAATATGATCTATTTTTGCATTTGGGTAATTTTTAATTAATGAAGTTCTAATTTTATCTTCTTCTACAATTCATTGTGCAGCTTGTAAATTATTTTTAGCAACTCAACGAGAATTTCATTGTCTATTGATACCAAATCTTAAACCATTAGGATTAACTTTTGAACCCATAATTTTTCTCCTTATTTCTTAGCTTTCTTTTCGACTGGTTTTTTTGTGTTTACAACTTCATCTTTTTTTACTTTGCTATTGTTAGCAGCACGTTTTGCGATTTTAGCTTTAATAGCATTAAGATCATTTTGACGTTCATTTACATCATCACTTAAAACAATTTTAAAGTGAGTTGTACGTTTAAAGATTGTGTCTGCAGAACCTTTAGCTCTTGGCATCACTCTCTTCATTGTTGGTCCTTCATTAGCAAAAATTTCATATACATATAATGATGAACCATTCATACCATGATTATTCATAGCATTTGCAATAGCACTATTTAATAATTTCTTAATAATAGGTGCAGATTTTTTATTTGTAGTTTCTAATATTCTAATTGCTTCGTTAACTTTTTTCCACGAATTAAATCAACAACTAATTTACCTTTACGAGCTGATACGTGGACATTACGAATAATTGCAGTAGTTTTCATATACTATAATCTCTCCTTATCCTAACGTTTAGCCTCTGTATGATTTTTAAATGATCTAGTAGGAGCAAATTCTCCTAATTTATGACCAACCATATCTTCAGTTACAAAAACTTTAATAAATTGTTTTCCGTTATGAACTTCGAATGTGTTTCCAATAAATTCTGGAAAAATAGTTGATTTACGAGATCAAGTTTTAATAGGTTTTTTCTTATCGGACTTATTCATAGCTTCTACTTTTTTTAGTAAGCTATCTTCAATATAGGCACCTTTTTTTGCACTTCTTGACATATTATATTAACCTTTCTCAAAATTTATTACTTACGACGACGAATAATTAAGTTAGTTGATGATTTCTTATTATTACGTGTTTTAACACCCATCAATCTTTTACCTCAAGGTGATCTTGGAGCGTCTTTACCAATTGGTTGTCTACCTTCACCACCACCATGTGGGTGATCATTAGGGTTCATTGCAGACCCACGAACAGTTGGACGAATACCCATATGACGTGAACGTCCTGCTTTACCTAAATTAACTAAATTATGATCTTCATTAGAAACAATACCAATAGTAGCTCTACATTCTTTAGAAATTTTTCTAACTTCACCACTCATTAATTTACAAACTACATATTCACCAGAATCATCTGAACCTAAGATTTGAATAAATGTACCAGCAGATCTTGCTAATTGACCACCATGTCCTGGAATTAATTCAACATTATGTACTAATGTACCTTCAGGAATATTTGCTAAAATTGTTGTGTTTCCTGTAACAATATCAATATTTTTAGTACCAGAAATAATCTTATCTCCAACTTTAATTCCTTTAGGACTAATAATATATTTCTTTTCACCATCTTGATATACTACTAAAGATATAAAACAAGTTCTATTAGGATCATATTCAATAGATTTTACAGTTGCAACAATGTCATCCTTATTACGCTTAAAATCAATTAAACGATATTTTCTTTTATGTCCACCACCATGATGGCGGATTGTAATTTTACCTTGATTATTACGACCTGAATGTTCATGAAGAGTTACTAATAATGACTTTTCAGGTTTGTTAGTAGTTAACACTGATTTGTAATCAATCATCACTGTTTGACGTTTACCACTACTACGGTTTTTAATTCTTTTAACAGCCATATATGCCTCCTAGCTTTTCGACTATTTTTTATTTACAGATTTTGTAGCTTTATCAGCTTTTAAACTATCTTCTTTTTCTTCATGTTTTGTTTCTTTACCAATAATTTTGTTAAAGATTTTTTTAACTTTTGATTCTTTTTGTTCACTCATTGCTTCTTTAGCAGAATCTACTTCATCCTTTGTAACTGCTAATTTAATTCCAACTGGTAATGTAATATAAGCAATTTTCATTAATTTTGTATAACCAGGAACTCTAGTACCCGTTTTTACAGCAACAGGTTTTCTAGTTATAGTATTAATTTTTTCTGGTTTGATATTATAAATTGCCATAAATGCATTTTTAATATCATGTTTGCTTGCTTTTGGATTAACTACAAAGGCAATAACTTCTTTTTCATGTTCACTTCTTACAACTGTAGTTTTTTCAGTTAAATATGGTTTTAAAATAATATCTAATAATTGCATATTAATCTCCTATTTATTTAGATAATTTTTTTTCAAATTGATCATTATAGAAATTAAATGTATCTTCACAAGCAATAACAATATTTGCATTTAATATATCTCTAACTGAAACTTTATTTCATAACTTTGTAGTTACTTTAGGTAAGTTGTTTGTAGATAATTCAATATTATTTGAATCTGAATTAGAAATAATTAATACTTTTTTTGTTCCTAAACCTAATGTTGAAATAAATTTAAACATAGATTTAGTTGATGGTTTTTTTAATTCAGCTTTAGAATCCAAAGCTAATAAATTATTACTATTAAGTTTTAATGTTAATGCAGATTTAAACGCAAGAATTCTAACTTTTGCATTAACTTTTTTAAGATAATTTCTATTTGGTTTAGGACCAAAAACAATACCCCCACCAGTTCATTGTGGGTTACGGATAGAACCAGTTCTAGCTCTACCAGTATGTTTTTGACGTCATGGTTTTTTACCACCACCACGAACTTCACCCTTAGTTAAAGTTGAGTGAGTACCTTGTCTTTCAGCAGCATTTTCACAAATTACACAATCAAAAATTGCTTGTTTATTAGGAGTTTCAACAAATAAATTTTTATTAACATCAATATTTTTTGTTGATTTTCCTTCAAGATTAAATAACTTAATACTTGTTGACATATTTTATTCCTCCTATTATTCTGATTGAGCTTCTTGATTAGAAGTTTCAACTTCTTGTGTTTCAATAGATGCTGCAGTAGTTGATTCTACTTTTTTATTTCTATTAATAATTTCAATTTCTACTTTTTGATTTGGTTTATTAACAGAAGATTTAATTTTTAATAATCCATTTTTTGGACCAGGTATTGCACCTTGTACTAAAATTATATTATTTTGAGGTTGAACATCTACAATTACTAAATTTTTAGTAGTAACAGTTTCATGTCCATAATGACCAGGTAACTTTGTTCCTTTAATTACTCTTTGTCCTTGGCTACCACCACGACCAAATGCAATTGAACCTACATAACGATGAGGATAACCAGCACCATGACCCATTGGACCCATACTAAAATTATGACGTTTTATTGAACCTGTAAAACCATGACCTTTAGTAGTTCCTTGAATATCCACAAGTTCGCCAATTTCGAAAATAGAACAATCAATTTTAGAACCTACTTCATAATTATTGATATCACGTAATTCACGAATAAATCTTTTTGGTTCTGAATTAGCTTTCTTAAATTGACCTTTTTCTGGTTTATTTAAACTCTTATCACTAACTGAATAATATCCAACTTGAACAGCATTGTATCCATCTTTTTCAACTGTTTTTACACCTAAAACTTGATTTGGTTCAATATAAACTACAGTTACAGGAATTTTTTTACCAGATGTTGAGAAAACTTGTGTCATCCCAACTTTTGTACCTAGAATACTTTTCATACTTTAGATATAATCCTTTCTATTATAATTTGATTTTTATCTCAATGCCAGTTGGAATTGATACACGTTTTAATTTTTCCATTGTTTCTGGATTAGTATTAGTTAAGATAATAAGACGTTTATGAGTTCTTTTTTCAAATTGTTCACGACTTGACTTATTAACATGTGGTGAACGTAAAATAGTAAAAATTTCAGTTTTTGTAGGTAAAGGAATAGGTCCTTTTACATCTACACCAGTTGACTTAGCAACTTCAATTATTTTCTTTACAGATTGATCAAGTAATTTATGATCATATGAATAAAGTTTTATTCTTAATTCTTGACTCATTTTAAATTGTTGCCTCCTTAATTTGTGTAACGATGATTGTTACGAATCATAGAATTACTATTAATAAGTTACCTGATACTTGACAACTCATTTTGGTGTATCAGCAATCTTAGAAATAGAAAAACCAAATAGATTATAATATAAAATTTCAAAATTTAATATTTTTTTTAAATAAAAAAAGATGGACAAGCCATCTAATGTTTAAAAATGGTGGAGATGAGGGGGGTCGAACCCCTTTCCGAAATACATTCACATATAAAATCTACAGTTTAGTTACATTTTGTTCCTTTTGATTCTTCTAAAAATATAAATAGTAACTAAATTATTATTTTAGATAAGAATTTTTAATTTTTTTTCTAAAAAATTATTAAAAATATTTAGCTATTAAAAAATTATTCAAAAATTAGCAAGCTAAAACAGCTAATTGTTGTTTGTTGAATAAGTTTGCTTCAAAAGCATTTACTTCAACATTGTTTTGTTTGTTTTCGTCTGCATTTATTAGACCTCGAGCTGTAAGGGGCAGACCCCACTGCATTTATATGATCATATATCCCGTCGAAACCGTGACATCCCCAAAAATATATGAAGGTCCATATATTATTTTAATACAAAATTTTTTGCTGTAGGTTTTTTTGGTAATCCTGGCATTCGATAAACCACAGATGTAATTGGAATGATTAATTTTGCTGCATGATTAATATCAATACTTTCTACTGTTGTGTAAAAATTAGTAGGTTTTCCTAAAATTGTTGAATCACAAGTTAGTGAGTATGGATTTTTTGCAATACAAACATAATAATCACTAAATTGTTTATATTCATTTAATTGTTTTTGAGCTAATTCACTATATTTAGCACCTAATGAACCATATGAATTTTTACATATTAAATTAATTTTTTCTTCTATTGTATTATCTTTATTATATAAAGGTTTAAAATTTATTGGTTTATCTATATTTTCTATTACCAATTTAGCTAAATCAATTATACCTTTGCTTCCTAATGATCATGCATCACTTAAAGCATAATGAATATTTAATTCTTTTAATAAATTAAATAACTTTGATAACAATTCAGGATTGTCTTCATTTCTATGATTAACAGCCACCACTAAATTAACTCCATATTTTTTTGCATGCTCAATATGGTGCTTAACATTTTCAAATCCTTTTAATAATCCATTCTCAGTTTCTTCACCACCATTATATAATATTGATTTTAAAGAAATTACTAATACTATTAAATTTGGTGTTCATTCACCTTCAATTGAAGTAATATCCATAAATTTTTCAAGTCCTAAATCACTACCGAACCCAGCTTCTGTAACTACAATATCAGACAATTGCATACCTAACTTAACTGATATAATACTGCTGCAACCGTTTGAAATATTAGCAAATGGTCCACCATGGACAATCACTGGATTATCTTCTAATGTTCTGACTAAATTAGGATAAAATGCATCTTCCATAATTGTTAAAATAGCTTTAGTAATTTCAAGATCTTTAATTGTTATTGGTTGTGAATCTTTTGAATAAGCAACAATTGTAGATTCTAATTTATTTACAAAATCATCTCTATTTTTAGATAAGCACAATAAACTCATCATGTCACTAGCAGCTGTAATATTAAAAGATGTTTTTATAGCATTATCACCATTAATCATTAAATCAACATTTCTTAAGCTTCTATCATTCATATCTAAACATCTTTTTCAAATGATTCTATTTGGATCAATATCTAATGAAGAATTTTGAAATATTTCATTTTCAATAATTGCAGAAATTAAATTATTTGCTGAAGCAATTGCATGTAAATCACCAGTAAAATGCAGATTAATTTTATCAAATGGTAGTAATATAGCCTTATTAGAACCAGAACCTGTTCCTTTTAAACCAAAAACAGGACCCATTGAAGGTTCTCTTAAACATCCAATTGTGTTTACTCCAAGTTTATTTAAACCATCTACTAAACCAATTGAGGTTGTAGTTTTTCCTTCACCCACAGGTGTTGGATTCATTGCAGTAACAATCACTAACTTTGCTTTATTACTATTAGGATTTATATCTTTTATTTTAATAATTTCACTAGTATAATATTCATAATTTATTATTGGTAATTTATGAGTTTCTACCACATCTTTAATTATATCTTTTTTCATATTTTCACCTTGTTTCATAATTTTGCCTTGTATAAATCTAAATAATAAATTCCTGTTAATAAACCTACAAAAACAAATCAATAAGAAATAATAAATAATATATTTAATGGATTACCACATGATAAATAATTAGAAGCACCTTCAATAATATCATTATAAACATTTGGATTACAATTTGTTACAAAACCATATACTGAAACATTTGTAACAAAAGGTAAAATAGTAGCATATATTAAATATATAGTTGGAACAATCATTGTATAAAATAAATATTTTTTATAATTTATTCGATTTATCTTAGGATTATCCTTACAGATAAATATTAATCCACATACTACAAATGCAACTGGATTAATTAAATGTTCATATATATTAGTTAAATATTTATATCAATTCCAATCCACTAATTCTCCATTGATAATTTTCATTGGAAATAATGCAAAATCATATGTAATACCAACAACAAATATATATACAATACATGCAAGTAAAAAAGTATGATGTTTAAAAATTTTGAAATCTGGTTTTATTACAAATAATAAAACAAATAAATAACATAATAAATTTGTCTGAATTGTAAAATATTGAATTGAACAAAACCATAAATTTTTATAAACAATGAATTCTCCATCTCCATTAATTGGATAAGTATTCAGAAAATCAGTTGATTGATAAAAAACTAAGACAATTATTGGTGACATTATTATCAATAAACTTACGATCATTTTATATTTTCATGAGTTTCTTAAATAAAATTTGTTTAGTTCAAAATCAGGTTCAAAATTTTGCTTAAATCATACAATAAATACTAATCAATTATTTTTAATAATAATCAATGCAATTGCAAACAAATTGATTATAGGTATAAATGAAATATATTTTATGTTAGTTAGAATTTTGTTACTTATATTAGTTTTTAATATAAAAATATAGACTACAATATATCAACTCATTAAAAAAATACTTATAGCTCTATAAGTGGCAATATTTTCTGGAATTAATTGAACTGGTACACTATTGTATTGATTATTATATCCTAATAATAAAAATGTTAACATTATTGCAAACAATATAATTTGAATCAATAATAAACAAAATAATTGATTTAATTTTGAATAAAAATTGTTATTTAAATAATAACGATTTTTTAAATAAAAAAATTTATTAATAAGATTTGAATTTTTTGTATTCATATATTAATGTTATAATACAAATATTATAAACAAATTTATTATTATGCAAAATATTATTGATAAAAATTTATTTTTAGAATTAATTAACAAATTTGGAATTAATAATGATTATCAAGAAATTGAAAATTATGAGAAAAAAATTCAAAATTTTAAGTTTAATACAATTGAAATTTTTAATAAAAATACCAATATTGAAATTATTAACAAGATTATTCGTGACTTTGAGTCTTGATTCAATATTTTAGTATATATTGATAAAAATTATTCATGATTTAAATCAATTAGCACTGAAGAGTTGGCACAAAAAATTACAATTTATGGTATTTATAACAAAAGAAATACAATTGTTAAAAATTTTAAACATAAAGAAGTAATGTTTCAGATTTCTTTAAATCAAAAAGCTTATCAAAAAAAGAAAATAATTAAAATTGACTTTAATCTTTTAGATAAATACACAATTTTCTTTAAACAAGATTATAATGATAATTTATCAAGTTTAATCTATAGTCTTGATCATTCATATTATATAAATAAGAAAATTCATGTTCATCATCGTAAATCTTATCGTGATCATTTATTTGCAATTATTTCACTTGAAAATGAACCTTTTCCAACGTGTGAATATAATACATCTTGATTACTTCAAACAGGTTGATGACCATATTTTTATTTAATAAATAAAGATTTAAGAGATTTTTGTCTTGAAAATAATCTTGAATATCATTTTCCTATACATGTTTCTAAAAATAACTTATATTCAATGTCAACAATTAATTTGGATAATATAAGAAAATTGATTCAAACATTTAAAAGACGAAAAAATAATTTTAAACAAATTGAAAAATTAAATAATCATTTAATAAAGCAAATTATTAATATCAAACAAAAAATTGCTATTAAATATATTGAATCTTTATTAAGTAAATAATATTTATTGATATATATCCATATTAAACATTTCAACCATGTTTTATAGCTTGAGATTTAAAAATATTTACGTCCTTTTCAAGTTTATCAAGACGAGAATTAACCTTGCTAAATTCTTCTCTTACTTCAATTTTAAAATTATTTAAATCATTTTTAATTTCTTGAATTTCAGATTTAACTTCAGTTTTAAATTCACAAAACTCCTCTTTTAAATTTAGAACAACTTCATACAACAAATCAATTTTACTTTTTCTTGCCATTTTAGATTCCTTTGCATTATTTAACTTATTTGACTTTTCTTTCTTTATTTTATCTTTTAATTTAGCAGATAAATCATAATTGTGAATTTCAACTCACTCAACATCATAATCACTTAGAACATGTTTGAACTTAGAGTTTTGGTTTTTCATTCTTTTTGCCTCATTAATAAATAATGAAAAAATTCCAAAATTTACTAAATAGACATTAAAAAAACATTAAAATGGAGTTTACCAAATTAATGTTTAATTTATTTTTAAGTTTTTTTTACACTTATGTTTAATACAAATGCAGTTATGATAACTGTCAATATAATTATCACTGCTATTTATACCACAATTAAAGTGTTGCACTTGTTAATTGAATAAAGAAAGATAGAAAAAATCTATCTTTTTTTATATGTTCATTTATATTATTAATATTTTATTTTTAATTTTAGAATGACATTTGAACATCTTTTTTTTGTTCTTCACTTGCAACAAACATTGGTAAAGAATGTAATTTCATACTAGCAGCTTTAACAGAAGTTGCAAATGTAACAATCAATTGGTTAAATTCACTTACTTTCATATTATATAATCTACGACTAGCAGCAATTTCAGACTCAATATATTGAGTTGAACTCATTAGTTCCATTACATTATTATTTGCTTTTAGATTAGGATAATTTTCAAAATTAATATTCAAATTAGAAGATAACTTATCCATAATTTTTTGACACTCATTAGATTTATTAACATCATGTCCATCTAAATGCATACTTCTCAGTTTTGTTATTTGAGTTAATACATCACCTTCATATTTAATGTATCCTTTTGTTTCATCAAGTAATTTAGTTAACATTTCTTTTCTCTTAGTTAAATTAACATCAATACTACTTGCAGCTTGATTAACTTCAACTTGTAATTGTTTTAATTTATTACCTCATTTTACTCAAAAAACAGTTAAGATTATTCCAATGATTATTGTACATCAAGCTAATACAAATAAAACTCATCATAATACTTTTTGACCAGTTGATGCTTGAGCACCAAATTCTGTATTGTCTACATTTGGATTAAATCCTTGTGGATTTGATTGTTTATTAGGATCTACTAACATATTCATTTTCCTTTTTTATATTTATACATTTTATAAATTTTTTAATTTATAAACTGTATTTTTTATTATATCAATAAATTCATTGTTATTTGTATCAACATTATTATTAATAATTATTACACCTTCATCAACTTTAGAAATTGAAATATCAAATGGTAAATTTTTTGAAATAGTTTTAATTATATTGTTTAAATCTTCATTTTTAGATTCTAAAAAATAATTAATATTATTTGCAAAGAATGGTATTTTACTTAATCATGATGTAGATAAATCTTCTCTATTCTTAAATATTGAAAAATCAATATTCTTTGAAATACTAAAATTTGGTATTTTGCTTATTTCTAATGGAATGAAGAATAAACTCTTTTTTTCTTTAATTTCATAAAATTTTTCATATGGAACATCTATAATATGTGTTCCACTTCTACCACTTACACTAATGCTATCAATTAATTCTCTTGACATATATGAGTTTAGATAACAATCTATAAAATAGTAATCATCAATTTTATTCACAAAATTAATAGTTAATCATGGTGTTCTTTTAGGATTATGTTTCAAAAAATAAATAAAATTAGGTTTAAATACTTTATATAAAATTGAATAAAAATTAATTTCATCAATTTTTAAACTTGGGTTTGAATTATCTAATTCATCTAACTGATTATTACTAATATGATAATTATTATCTTTATTACTATATAATTCCCTACTTATCATTGGCGAAATCAATGGATATGTTATAGATTTTAATAATTCTTGAAAATAATTAGTTAGTGTAGTTTTTAAATTATTAATATTATCTGAAATTTTAGATGTCACATTTAGTTCATAAAAAATATTTAATGAACTATTAATATTGGTATTAAATTGATATGAATCATTAGTGATATCTATTACTTCACCATTTTTAGAAAATGAGTTTAGTAATTTTTTATTATTTTTTTTATAGAACTCAACATAATCTTCTTGAGCCATAATTGTAAAAAATGATAACATATTAGTATCTATTGAATCATTAATATTATTAATTTTAAAAATTTTAGCAAATTGATCATTTTCAAACTTTAAATATTGTTTATTATTGATAGTAAAATTTAATTCTTTTCCAAAATGTGTTAAAAATAATAGATTTTCATAATCATCAATAAATGGTGTTGGTTCATGATGATATGCAGTTAATGTTTCAGAACGAATCACTGTTCTATATTCACCATTTTGATATACACAATCAGAGTATGTGTATGAGTTTGATTTAGAAGTTGTAACATCTTGAATATTTAATAATTTAAATGATATATCTATAATTGGTGATGATTTATATAAAAAAACATGAGCATTATCAATTCATAAAGGTTTTAAAAATTCATTAATAATATCATATTCATTTTTAAATAAATAATTTCTATAGTTTAATCCTAAATCATTTGAAATATTTTTTATTATATTAATAAGATTAAAATTATAAAAAAAGTTATATAAAGATATTTTTTTGTTTTCCTCAAGTTCAGTATTATTATTTTGAATTTCAGATTTGTAATTCTTAAACTCTTTTATAATTTTTCTATTACTTTGAAATTTTTTTCAAAAGGCAAAACCAATTAAAAATGGGAATCCAATTGATATAAAAATATTTTGAGTTAATATAGAATTAATTTTTAATGATTTCTTTCTATTTTTTAAATCAATATTATTCTTTTCAATATTATTAGCTAATTGATCATATTTATTTGATTCAGCTTTGTTATTTTCAAAATAAGAATTAAATAAATTGTCAATAATAGTAGGTAACTTTTGAGATAAATTTTCATAAAAATATTGAATTGGATTAACAGTAATTGCACTATAATTTAATTTTTTATCTTTCATAATGTTTATATTATAAAAAAAATATGGTTGTTTTTACCATATTTTATCATCTAATTGTAGATAGTATATTTTTCTTTTTAAAGTGATAAATACTATAACCATATATGATTGCAAAGACAATTGCAATAAGTAATTGTATAGCTACAAATATTGGTCAATTCACACTGATACCAATGTATATTGATAAATTAGTAAATACAAACTTTTTAAATAAACTTACTGCAAGTATTGAAATAGGTGCAGATAATGCAATTGTTAATAATCAAGATGGAATAAATCCAACAATAATATTTAAAGCATTTGTTTTATCTGTATATCCTAATGTTTTCATTATAGCTATTAATTTTAACATATCATTAATAATCATGATTGAACATAATATAACCGCTAATATACATAATAAAATAATTAAAGTAACAACAATTATACTTACTTGATAATATAAATTTGACATTTTATTAAACATAACTTCTGACATTAAAACACTATTTGCATTTTCAAAAACAGCATTTAATGATGATTTACCATATATTGAACAATATAAATTTCTAACATTAGAAACAAATGATATTTTGTCACTTGCATTATTTCATAATTTTTGTAATTTTTCAACACTAATATTTAATGCATTTGCTAAATATGGTAATTGATCAGTCTTATTACTTAATGTATTTGAAATTAATTCATTAATAGTAGCACTGTCTTCCCATACATCACTTGCTGGATACATTCCAGATAATGAATATAGAGTTAAATTTTGAGTTAATAATATATTTTGTTGATCACTTGTAAAAATTCCATTAAAACCGCCAAAATCATTATAATTATTATTCATTCCAATCTTAATTTCATAATTATTATTTGAATTAGGAAATATTGATATATTATTATTAGTTTGATAATCTTTAGCAGTGGCTAATCCTAATGTTGTTTGAGCATCATTAATATTAGTAAACATCTGCACACCGTTACCAGTATTATTTATATCAATAACTTCATATGTTACTGGCAAGATATTTGTTGTGTCATAACTTAAATCAACATTAGAATTTTGTAAGAATTCAGCTGCATTTGTGATTGTTGTTCTATAAATACTATTTTCAGGATATATAGTTAATTTATCACCAACTTTTAAATTATATTTTTCTGAGGCATAATTGTTAATAATAAGTGGATTTTCAACATTTGTATTAAATAATTTAGAATTTATTAAATTACCATTATTATCATATAATTTAATGAATTTAGAATGATCAACAATACCAACAATATTTAATAAATCTTTATTCATATTTTCATTCATAATCCGCCCATCTACATGGACATAAGGTTCATCTGAATTCTTATTAAAAAGAATTTGATCATATTGAATTCTATAATATGTATCAGTATTAATTGGATCTAAATAGTTCAATAAAACATAATTTATATATTCAGTCTTAAAACTTGTTCCAAATAATGCCAATGAATTCGAACTATCAATTTCATAATAAATATTTTCTATGAACGGATCAGGCAATAATTTTGCAACATTCACTAATGATTTTATTTCATCAGAAGTTAAATGAGTTGTATTTTTTGGTTTATAAAAATAATTAGTAAATAATGAACGGTTTGTTAATAAATATTTAGTTTGGTTATTGTCAACATCAACATCAAATAAAACTATATTTTCATTATTAGGATCAATTCTAATATTGCTAATTACATCTCCTGACTTATTATAATCAATAGGCGAGAAAAGTTTTGGATAATATTTAATTGTTGAATTAAATGGTGGAATATTATTAATATTTGTTGTTGGCTTATATGTATCATATGCATCATTAATAATATTACCCAATTCTTTTCCACTCAATTTTAAAACATTATTAATGTTTTCTAAACCAGATATTTCAGGTGCAGAAATTACACCTACATTTTCATCATTATTATAATTTAATAATCAATCATTTGGATTATCAACTCCAAAATTTAAAATTGCTCATGTTTTTGGAAAATCATATGAATTTTTAGAAGTTGGATTAATATATCCACTACCTGGTTTTCCATTAGATTTAAACTTAAATGCATATGCTTGATTAAATGGTCTCATGTCACTCATCTCACGATTAGATAAATTCAACATCGATTGATATAATCCATAAATTTGGTTGTTTGGAGCAATTGATTTTACAATATCCATTGGATTTGTAGATGCACCAGTTACACCAAAAGTAACATCTAGAATTGGAAATATCTCAGTAAGATTTTTTAAATAAATAATATCATTAGTATATGCATTTGAATCATTAGCACTTGCTCAATGCATTAACGAATATTCTTTGAATAGTGGAGAATTTTTTCATGCAGATGAATAAAATCCATTACTTGAATAATTATTTTCAGCAACTATTTCGTTTTTACTATTTTTTATTGTTCTTCCATAATCTTCTAACCCGATACCATAATATTGACCTGATTGAATTGTTGGAGTTACTAAATCTAGTTGATAAGCATATTGGTTAGTGTTAAGTTCATATTGATAAGCATCTTGAATTTTATTGATTGTTGATCCGATAAATGTTAAAGCAACACTTAAGGTAATTGTTGATAAAGTTAAAAAAATGATTTTAGCTATTGAATTGAATGCAATTGAGCCTCTAAACTTTATCATTATTGGAGCAAAATTAAATAAAGATTTAAAAATTCGTGATGACTTACTTAAAGTTATATTTTGATCTTCCTTTAATAAAGAAGTTACATTTTTTCTTAATAAATATCATGAAAAGAATAATATGATACCAACAAATAATGATGTTGGAACAATTAACAATAAGAAAAATAACAATGAGTCGAATATTGAGAATGATACAGGAATCATTCAATATGAACTAAAAACAGTGTACATTATTGGTTGTAATATTGCACCTATAAAATAACCAACAGGAATTGAAACAATAGATATTAATATTCCAATTATTGATAAATTAGAAATAATTTTTCATTTACTAATTCCATTTGACATTAATATTGCAATAGTATTTTTATTACTATTAATAAACATTTTTGCAAAAAGACATAATACTATAATTAATAAAATTAATATAAATATAGAAATAGCATATGTTACTCCAGTTATTAAATTTAATAGTTGAGTAATAAATGTTACTCTTAATGTAGCAGGGGACATAGTGTTATTTTGATCATCAAATCAATAAACTGCTTGAACATTGGCGGGTCATGCCATATATTTTTCTACATAACTATTTAATTTACTAGTGATTTCAGCTCTTGATTCATTTCCAACATATTTTCCAAGAATAAAACTTTCATGATACATGGATTGAAATGAAAAATTAGCTTTTTCATAACCACTAAAATTAGTATATACTATGGATTCAGTTTTAGCATTAGGAACTAAATTTTCATATGAAATAATTGGAAACATCATATCTGGAGTTATTCCAGTTCCAATAATAACATATGGAATACTATTGGCATAAACTTTATATTTATCATCTAATGAATTTATTCATGAATCCATGCTATTTGGAGTAGATTTAGGTAATTGATTAATATTGGTTGGATTATTAACATAATTAGTTGCATTATTGAATTCATTATTAGAGAATGCTGAAACAAATTCATTAAAATCAAGAACTTCCTTATTATTTGCTTTTAATCAATTTGGGTTTACAATTGCTAAACATGATGTTGGATCTTCATAATACCCATTTAATGGATTATTTAGAGCAGTTTTCTTTTGCATCATGAATGTAATTTTTGATCCCCTAATTGCTGGTGGAGTATAATCAGGATCACTTGGATCAACAAACATTTTTATATATTCCTTGACACCTTTTACATTAGAATTATTTAATTCATTTGAAGATGGATTTAATGGATCAAAATCAGGATTTTCATATATATAATCTAAAACGTATTGAAATTTAGGTCCAAATGAAGATTCTAATTTTAAAGTGGAATTGGCAGCAAAATAGACTAACAATTGTCTAGCAAAAATATTTTCTCTTTTTGCACTTTCCTTTGTTAAATTAATAGAAGCATTTTGAACAACAGTATTAAGATTTCAACCACTAGGCAATAAAAAATGCTCATTATTAGGATTTTTTGGTAGAT
Organism: uncultured Ureaplasma sp.; assembly: GCA_944322645.1. GTDB lineage: Bacteria > Bacillota_I > Bacilli_A > Mycoplasmatales > Mycoplasmoidaceae > Ureaplasma. Next base: position 23,398 of record CALUPI010000033.1, on the reverse strand, counting down.
TATATTGCTCAAAAACATCAAGTTGATCAACTAAATAATTATTTTCATACTTTATAATTTTTGAAGTTGTATTTGAATCTGAAGAATATACATTTATTGATTCAAATTGGCGATAATAAATCCCTAATTTAGTTAATTCTTCATAAAATTCAGTTTTTTTGATATCAGAGGTTTCAATATTTTGATTTCAATTATCATATATTACAACATTATGTAAATTATAATTTTCAACTAAATTATTGTAACTATTTTCCATAGATGTTGACATTCCTTGCAACATACTAAATATCATGCTTACAAGAAATATAAAAATTGATAATGATAATGTAATAAATTTATTTTTTCCTAGATATCTTAATATATTTTTATTAAGATTTTTCACAATTAAATGACCTTTCTATAAAATTAATATAAAAATATTAATTAAATAGAAAAAAGATAATTTTTAGACTTAAACAATTCATTTAAAATTGAATATTTATAAACATTCTTTTTAATAAATAATTTAGAATTAATAGATAATGATGGTTCTAAAAATATAATAGTATATTTATTAGTAATTAGTGTATATAAAGTTTTAAATATTACTGCAAAAATAGAATATAAATATAAAGTTAAAAATATACCAAAAACCACAAAAATAAAAATACAAAAATTATTTAATTGTTTATCTTTATTTTTAATGTTTTTCATTAATAAACTACATAGATAGTCATAATAAAAAGACATAGCAATAAATGCACGTTTTGTCATATGAAAAAAACCATTTTGAACAATGATATCATATGTAGAATAACTAAATAATTGTAATAAAATAAAATTTAACATATTCTATTAAATGTATTAATTTTATATAAAAAAATTATTTTTTTGTAAATAAATTAACAATTTTATCAATTGTACCAGATTTACATGCTATTGTTATAATATCATCAGACAATAATTTTGTCGATGATCTTACTGGGAAAATTATTTCACTTCCTCTTTCAATCATAATAATATTAGTTAAATATTGAGATTTTAATTCAAAATCCTTAATTTCTACTTGAAATAATTTGGGATTTTGAACTGGTATTTTTATAATTGCAACATCTTCATCAAACATAGAAATGTTTAAATCAATATCATGAATTAATCTAAATGATGTCATTTCTGCAACTAATTCTTCAGGTCAAATTATCTTAATATTACGATCTGTTAAAATATTTAAAATTCTTTTTTGAACTTCATTTCTTACCTTTGCAACAATATTTTTAACTTTTAATTGACGCAAATTAGAAATGATTAATATTGAATCTTCCATTGAACTAACACCAACAATTACTTGACTAAACTCACTAATATTAACTTCTTCAAGAGCATTAATATTAGTTGCATCAGCTTTAAAAACATATTCAAATTGATTGGATAATGCTTGAATTTTGTCTTCGTCACTATCAATTAATACAACTTTAAAACCAGATGTTCTAAGTGCATTAGCAACTTGCAATGTAAAACCTTCAACTCCAATAATACAAAACTCTTTTTTATGCATAACTACCTCATTAATGTTTTTTAATAATAATAAAATTATATAATTAATTATTAGTTTTAATGAATTTTTTAAATATAGTATATAATAATCATAATGATTTTAAATAAGTTAAAAAGAATTAATTGAAAAACACTTTTATATAACATTTTTGTTGGTAGAACACCTGCAAGAAAGTTGTTTTTATTCTATTTATATACTATTATTATAGGTATCATTTTGTTATCTTTACCTTTTTCATTTAAAAATCCATATGAAATTGTGTTATCTGATGGTAGTGTAAGAGAATTTTCATTTATCGATTCATTTTTTGTAACTATAAGTGCATTTACAGATACAGGGTTGTGTTCGTTTGTTGTAGCAGATACATATAATGTTTTTGGCCAATTTGTAATTATGGTACTTTTACAAATAGGTGGTGTAGGTTTATTTGTTTTATATTGACTATTTTGAAATATTATTTTTAATAATATTTTTTATAAGAAAATTAAAGGTATACCAATTCATGAAAAAAATAAAATGGGATATTCTAATTCATTATTAATTTTTTCTGAAAGAGGTAATTCCAAATTAGGATTAACTTCTACAACAATTAAAAGTGCTATTATTTTTATATTTGCAACTGAATTTATTTTTGCAATTATATATTCATTATGATTTGGTTTAGTTCCAGCATATCAACAAGTTGATATTACTACAATGGTGACAAATAATAATAATATTCCTATTTCAACATGATTTGTGGATGGTAATGAATATTTACCACAATTTCACAATGCTGGAAATGCAATATGAACTGGAATTTTTCATTCTTTATCAATTATGAATAATGCTGGATTTGATATTATTGGAAATGCATCAGTTTCACCATTTAGAAATGGTTCAGGTACATTTATACAATATATGATGATAATACAATTAGTTATTGGTGGAATTGGATATCCAGTTTTTTATGATGTTATTCAATGATTTAAATTTAAACATCATAAACAAAAATTTTATTTTTCATTATTTACAAAAGTTAGTGTAATAACATATTTTATAGTTTTTTTTATTGGACTAGTATTTATGATAGGGTTTGAATTTGGATTAAATAATAGTTTGATTAATACAGTTAACAATACTCCAGAATTACAAGGTTATTTTGGTACAGGTAGTGAAAAAACATGAAATGAAATAACTTATGTAATATTTACTACATTTTCATCTAGAAGTGCAGGTGTGAGCACAGTTCCTATGAGTGAAATGTCAGATGCTTCAAAATGAATAATAATTATATTAATGTTTATAGGATGTGCACCAAGTTCAACAGGTGGAGGTATTCGTACTACAGTTTTAGCAATTTTAGTAATGACGGTTGTTAGTATTATGAGAGGGCATAAAAAAGTAGTAATTTTTAAAAGAACTATACCTCAAAATACAGTAATTACTGCATTTGTTATTGTATTAATGAGTGCAGCTATTATGATTGTATTTAGTATTATAACCTACCCAACATTATTATCAAATGGTTATAATTATAATTTTACAGACATTATTTTTGAATATTCTTCTGCATATGGAACTGTAGGTTTATCAACAGGGGTAACAAGTGTATTATCATTACAAACTGCTAATTCATGATTTACTGCAATATTCTTAAGTTTAATAATGATTATAGGTCAATTAGGTGTTCCAACAACCTTATTATCATTTAAAAATAAAAATAACAATAAAATTATTGAATATTCAGAAGAAGAGTTAAAAATCTAATTTTATTAAGTTTAATTATAAATGCTACTATAAAATTAATATATGCATAAGACAACAAAAAAATATATTTATATTTGTGGATTAATATTAGGAATAGGTGCAATAACAGGATCAATAATTGCAACTTCTATTATTGTGAGTCAAAATAATAAAAACCACATTATAAATGATGATGTTTTATATCAAGATGTTAATAATGAACAAGAATTATACATTAATAACAATTCATTATCCTTATTATTTTATATAGATAATAATCCTAATTATTATTCAGAATTATTAAAAAATATAATTGATAATCCTCAAAATACTAACTATTGAAATATTTTTTACTATTTATTAAATAATCAAAATGATGCTGCACTTTATAACATATCTTCAGGAACTACATGACTATTTGATTACAATATAGAAGATAATTATAATACATATTATTTTGCAACAAATATTCATGTATTAAATATTGGTTATAGTGTTATTTATAATTTAAATAACTATGAGCAAATAAACTTTTTTATACCATATAATAGTAATCCAATCTCAGGTATTTTAAATACATATTTAAGTCAACCAAATGGTAACAAAAATAGTACAGAATATAATGAATTAAATAAAATACCTATCAATTATAAGGATGGATTAAATAAATATTGATTAAATTTTAATGAATATTATAAAAGAATAATTCCATTAGGGGCAATTTTTGAAGGTAAAAATATACCTAATAATAATCCATATATTGCTAACTTAATATACACAAATAGTAAAAATAATAAAAATATATCATTATATATTGATAATCAATATATTGTTCATAACTCTTATAAATATAATCAAAATGATATATCAGCAGCAAATGATATGGGTATAATAGAATTTCAATTAAATCCAAATGATATTAATACTTCAAAATATAATTTTGTAAATAAATATATTGTTAATTCTATATTTAATATTTTTTGTGTCCCAACCACAATTAATGAAAATATAATTAATAGAACATATATACAAAAAGTAAAATTCTTAAATGAATTAATTGATGAAGGATATGATGAAAATAAAGATGAAATTGAGAAAAACTTTTTATTTCAAAGTTTTGAATCTAATTTAAGTAAATTTTATACAGTAGCAGGTTATCCTGGAATTTCATATTCAAATAATTCTTCATATGTTACATATAATTGTAGAACCATATCTTCTAATATCATTAAAAAAAATATATACAATGTTAGAAATGAAATTAATCTTTGATTTGATAATCGAAATTACTATTATCCATATGATTGAGAAAACAATTATTTATTTTCTGGTATTAATTTAGGACATGGATCATCTGGTTCAATGGTAATTAATGAATCATGTCAATTATTAGGGATATATTGAGGTGTTATTCAATCTGATGAATGAATTGATGGTATGGTAACTCCTATATATAATAAAAATGAACCTGATAATCTTGTCTTTCGTTGATTAATATATCTTAATAAAAATAATATTAATTCCGAATTATTAAAACTTTTTGAAAAATTAAATGTTCATAATTTTTTTAAAAAGTAATATAATTATAAATGTATAATACATACTCTTTTTAGAGAAGTCCTCTTCTATATAAAGTTATAAGAGAATTTATTGCATCTTTGGGAATTAAATATCTTTGGACATATGGCAAATGATTTAATTCTGAATAATAATGATATCATTGATAATTATAATAGAGCATAAATTTATTAACAATTTTTTGAATTTCTACAAATGTATTTGCCATTACAAATTCTTTCATACAACAATGATTTATTATTTTATGAAATCATTCAATGCAAATGTTACATTGATGTTAACCAAATGGAATTAATCTTTTAGTTATTTTGTGCTCAATATTTATTTTTAAAATACATATAGGTTCTTTCAAAAGTCTCGTTTTTGAAGTGGACAAGAACTATTATAAATTGATAGGGTTTTGTTTACTTCATATAAAAATTTTAATAAATTTTAGTTGTCTAAAATAAATGAGATTTATACATTGTCTAAAAAGAATGTGATTTATACAAAAGATTGCTAAATTTAGTTAAATATAACTAAATATTATATAATTAAATTAATAAATTAATATAAGGAGATTTCTTATGAAAAAAGAAATAATTCAAGTTTTATCTAATCATTATTTTAAAAATATTGAATTAGGTGTTTATTATTTAGATCTTGCAAAACAAGCTAATGATTTTGGCATGGTAAATTTATCTAAATATATTATAAACTTATCAAATGATAAAATGGTAACACATAAAAATTTAATTTATAATTACTTTTTAGAATCTGGAGAAAATTTAGTTGGAAATTTAAGTCAAATTAATTTTAAAAAATTTGAAAATCCAAAACAAATTGTTGAAAATATTTGTTTTATTGAAGAGGAAATTAAAAAAGATGTAAATCTTATTGCAGATAAAATATTAGAACAAAAAGAACATGAAACATATAATTTTTGACAATGATTTATTAAAGATGTTCTTAAGGATTTTGGAGAAATTTTATACATTAAAGACTTATTTTCAATGTCAAATGATATGTTATTGATTGATCATATGATTGAAAAAAATGTTAAATAATCATATATTAATATTGTTTATATTAAAATAAAGAAATGATGACTAAAGAAAAAGTAAATCATTTTTTTATTTTTTTATTTCCTATAAGACCTATAAAAACATTTAGGTCAATTTTAATTGTTTCTATTTTAGCTTCTTTAATTGCCTTATCATTTGTATTGAATACATTATCAATAAAAATCCCGGGAATGGGCATGTCTATAAGTTTTAGTTGAATTTCTACTATTATTATTGGATGATTTTTTGGACCAATTATTGGAATGTTTATGGGGGCATTAATTGATACATTAAGTTGATTAATCTTTGGTGGATTTTGATTTTGATTATATGCAATTCAAGAACCATGTGTCGGATTGTTTACTGGAATTATTTCTTCTATTTATAATCTATATTTTTATAATAAAAAAAGAGTTAAAATCGCTATAATTATTAATCAAATTTTTATTTTTTTATTCACTACCTTAACATTATTTTTTATTTATTTTTACACAAGTAATAACAATCCAATCTATAATCAATTAATTCAAAATGGTCAAATACCTGAAAAAATGAATTCTATTTTTCGATATGTAATTAGTTCAGTATTAATATTATTTGTAATAATTGTTGAAATTATTATTTTTATTAATTATTTTCGGCATAAAAATGAAAAACATATTAATCAAAATAAATTATTAATCTTTTTATTTATATCATTTATTTCAATTTCAATTACATTTATTTTTTCATTTATATTAGGTCCTATTTCAGCAATAAAATATTATGAATTTATTAATAATAAAACTCCTCCTAATTTACTAAAATATGGTGTGATTTATTATTTATTACCTAGAATAATAAAAGAAAGTATAAAAACTCCTATTTATATTGGTTTATTATCAGCAATTATATTTAGTATTACTCCAATATTTCAAAAAGTTAAAGCTAATGCTATCAATACATATAAATATGATTAAAAAACCTTAACAAATTTTCGTTGTTAAGGTTTTAATATGTTTAGATATCAATCACTATATCTTTTGGATTTTGATTTCAAGTATTTATTTTATAAATTCCAGTTTTGTTTTTGTCTTGCTTTTTAATTTTATTTACATTTATTAGATACATTACAATATACATAATAAATGCTCCAGCACCAGCAACTGCTAATGGAAATGATCACGCATCTAAGTATGGAAAAGTTTTACTTGTTGATTGTAATTCTACTCCCATAGCTACAACAGAACTAATAACAATTGCCTGCATAACAATTAGAAAAATGGTTTCAAAGGTATTTGAATAACGATGCTTTGATGATAATGTAATATTATTAATTAAAATTGCCGAAGAATAGCAGACTGAATATATTGATATATAAATATAAGCTTTATTGTTTAAAACTAAATAACTACTTAACCCTGAACCAGTCATATTATTATTTGATAAAATTTGTACAATTGCTATTTTCATTACATTTAATATTGGTTCACCAATAGTTGGATGTTTATTACATCAATTAATTAAATTAATAATACGATCTAATTGTGCTTGGGTTAAATTAAGTTTATTAGCAATAAAGTTCATAGTATAGATTAAATCCACATTATTTAAATTAATATATGAACAATCAATTTCTTTATATCTTACATAATAAGAACATAACGGCTCTATAGTAAAGTATAAACCTATTGCAATCCCAATTTGAAGGATTATTGTCATTGTTATCAATATAGATACATTTCAATGTAAATTTTTGTATGATGTAGTAATATTTTTTCTCATTCCATAAAACATCATTGCATCACCTAGACCATAACCTAAAAATGGGATTAAGTATAGATAATTATATCAAACTACTCTAGATAATTGATACCCCATAGGTGATGTCATATTCATAGTTGCACTAATAGCAATTCCTAAACCTATTAATACTATTCCTTTAATTACTTGAATACTTAATACAGATGCAGCTTGTTTAAAAATTGATTTAAATAAAAATTTAAATGTTGGTGAGTCAAATTTTTGAAATAAGTCTCTTATATCACCAAAAAATCATGAAATTATAATTAATAATATTAATGATATCAATGAACCAATACTAATTGACATACCTATCATTAATGCATGTGTTTGAATATCATCATATTGAACAAGTAATGTTAGTATTGCACACAATCCAATTATTATAACATTGGAACCGATTAGAATAGGTAGTGATAATTTTAAACCATGCTTAGTATGGATATTCATAGTAATAAAACTTATTATGACGTTTACACCAATATATATCAATAGTCCGTAAATATAGTTTTTAGCAATTTCTTGAGAAATAATTGTATTTACATGATTATTAGCAAAATAATTATAAATAAATGATGGACCAAAAAATAATGGTATTAATCCAAATGCAATTATTGACATAGTTATAAATGCATTAAAATATAATTTTTTATAATTTGCACTATTAATTGGATCGGTGGCCATCTTTTTAATTACATATAATATTGCAATTGATACAACTCAACCAATTTGTACATATGCTAATTGAAAGGCAGTAATATAACCAATACCTAAAACAAAATATGCTCCATATTGATTAATGCTTGCTGATATTAAACATATTAGAATTGGTATTAATCCATTTAAAAATCAAAATACAACAAAAATTATACTTTCACGCAAAAAATCCTTTAATAAATTTAAGGAAACTTTTTGATATTTATTAGATTTAAAGTATTGAATATTTTTATTTGAAAACATATAATAATTTTAGCACTATTTAAAAAAAATAAATTTTAAATATAAATTAAAGTATAATTATTTTGTATATATGGCGATTATGGTGAAGTTGGTTAACACGCCTGACTGTGACTCAGGTATTTTCACGGGTTCGAGCCCCGTTAGTCGCCCCATTTTAAAAAAATAATATTAGGATTTCCCTAATATTTTTTCTTTTTGTTTATTATATTCTTTTTCATTGATAATTCCACTTTTATATAATTTATTTAGTTCTATTAATATTTCATATGTAGTTCTACATTGCTTGTTTTTGATTAAATTCTTATATAAATATTCAATATTGTTAGTTGAATATACATTACTTACAATAGAACTAAAAATTAAACTTGCTATTGTAAATAGTGGAAAAATTGCTAATATACCTCATAGTAATTTATTTTGAGGTTTATTCAAGTATATATTATTTCAATTTATTAGAATAAATATTAATCCTGAAATAATACCAATTATTATCATAAATCCTACAGATATTATTGTTAATATTTCAAAAACTAAACCTATAATTTTATATCAATGAACATGGATAAATATTAATAGACATACACCAAAACATATTATGGATATAAAGATAATATAAAAATTATTTTATTTATTTTTTTATTCATTATTTTTATTATTCAAAATAAAAAATAGAAAATTATTCCTATTTTTTATCAATTATACTAACTTTAGTTTTGCATCCAAAAAACTTAGTGTATTTAACAATTCCATCAGTTAAAGCAAATAAAGTATGATCTTTTCCTTGGCCAACATTTTTACCTGGGTAAATACGATTACCTCTTTGACGATAAATAATTTGTCCAGCTTTTGCAAATTGACCATCACCAATTTTAGCCCCTAAATACTTAGGATTAGAGTCACGACCATTTTTAGTAGAACCTACCCCTTTTTTACTAGCAAAAAGTTGAAGATTAGTTAAAAATTTATTATTCATAATTATCCTTTCTTATTAATATCATGATTAAATGTATTAATTTTCATATATTTTTTGTAATTTCCGTGGTACATGGCTAGTAACTGTTCATATAGTAATTCAAGATATTTGAATTCATCATGATTTTCATTATTAATAATAATTTTTATGTGTCCTTTTTTGACATATATTTTATCATTATCTTTAAATCAATTTAGTGAGCCCATCACAATTGCACTAACACCAGCACAAATTATATCTTTTCCTTCTATATCATATTCACTATGACCAGTAACTTCAAGACCATTTTTATAAAAATTAATATTGATCATATTTAATTATGCATTAATAGATTTAATAATTAATTTTGTATATGGTTGTCTATGACCTTGTCTTTTATAGTAATGCTTTTTAGATTTAAATTTAATTACTCTAATTTTTTTGTTTTTACCGTGTTTTTCAACAACAGCGACTACTGATGCACCTTTTACATATGGTTGTCCAAACTTATTATCAACCATTAAAATGTTTTCAAATTTAATTTCTTGTCCATCAGCAACTTCAAGTTTTTCAACATAAATTGTGTCACCTTGTTGAACTTTATATTGCTTTCCGCCAGTTTCAAAAATGGCAAACATATAAAATCCTCCTAAAATAAAATCGCTTCTATGGTGATAAATTGAATTTATACTTAAACCATTTGAATGCGCCTATGTAGCAATATACATAGTATATTTATTATATTATATATATTGTAATATTAGAAAAATATTTATTATTTTATAATCATATGTTAAAAATTATCATAATGAAATAAAAATATATCTAATAACTTAATTATTTACAAATAAACAAGACTAAAATTAAATTTATAAAATTGTAAAAAACTATATTTTCTTATAATATTTATTGAATATTTAAAATAACTATTTTAATTACTAAATAATAATATTAATAATTTTATTTTTGACAATAATTGTTTTTTTGATTGGATTATTTGAAATATATTTTTGAACATTCTCTGATTTTAATGCTAATGCTAATAATTCATCATCGCTCAAATCAATTGGAACTTCAATTACATCTCTAACTTTATTATTAATATTCACTGGAATTTTGACATAGTCATTTTGTAATTTGGATTCATCAAATTTAGGTCATGTTACTCATGCAACTGAATTTGCATTTGGATTAATTAAATGATATAATTCTTCACCTAAATGTGGAGCAAAACAAGACAATATTATTGCAAAATTGCTCATAATATCATTATTAAACTGTTTTGATTTATAAACTTGATTAATAAAAACCATCATATTAGATATTGCAATATTAAATCTATAGTTTTCCATATCATTAGTAATTTTTTTAACTAAACTATTATAAGCAACTACTAATTCATTATCAAGTTTATTTATGTCATTTTCAACTATAATATCAGAATTATTATTAATATCATACAAACGATAAACTCTATCTAATCATTTTCTAGTACCATCTAAGGAAGATGTTTTTCATGGCATTGATACAGTTAATGGTCCCATAAATAATTCATAGACTCTAAGTGTATCAGCCCCATGAGATTCAACAATTTCACTACAATTTACAGTATTACCTTTTGATTTAGACATTTTTTCCCCATCTTCACCTAATATTAAACCTTGATTAAGCATTTTAAAGAATGGTTCAGGTTTATCAACAACACCAATATCATATAGTACATGATGTCAAAATCTTGCATATAATAAATGTAATACTGCATGTTCCACTCCACCAATATAAACATCAACAGGTAATCATCTACTAAATATTTCTTTGGCTTGGTTTGAATTTAAATCAATATAAATATTATTAGGTTGTTTTAATAAATAACCCAAATAATACCAACATGATCCAGCTCATTGTGGCATTGTATTAGTATCTCTTTTATACATTTTTCCATCAATATTAACATATAATCATTCTTTTGCCTTTAATAACGGACTTTCACCATTATCACTAGGCTTAAAATCTGTTAATTCAGGTAATAATAAAGGTAAGTTTTCATCTAAAACAATATTATTATTTTCATCAAATAGTACTGGAATAGGTTCTCCTCAATATCTTTGACGACTAAAAATCCAATCTTTTAATTTATAATTTACTTGTTTACTTCCCAAATTATTATTAATTACATATTCTTGCATTTTATTATATGCCTCAGGATTTTCTAATCCATCAATTATTCCACTATTAATGTGTTTGCCATTTTCAAGGTATGGTAATTCATTATTTGTATTAATTACTGGAATTATTGGTAAATTAAATAATTTAGCAAATTCAAAATCATTTTCATCATGTGCAGGAACACCCATTACAGCTTCAGTTCCTACTCCTGCCACTACATAGTTTGATATATATATTGGAATTTTTTCATTATTAATTGGGTTAATTGCATAGCTGCCTAAAAATGCTCCAGATTTATGTTTAATATCTTTTTTAATATCACGGTCTGATAACTTGTTATACTCATCAATATATTTGTTGACTATTTCCAAATTATCATTCGTAGTTAATGATTTTACAAGGGGATGCTTTGGAGATAAAACTAAGTAACTAACTCCATAAATTGTATCAATTCTAGTTGTAAACACTTGAATAATATTATCACTATTTTCCACTTTAAAATTAATATTTGTTCCTTCAGTTCTACCTATTCATTTTCTTTGAATATTTTTTAAACTTTCTGGTCAATCTAATTCATTTAATCCATCAATTAATTTATCAGCATATTTTGTTATTTTTAAAACTCATTGTCTCATTGGTTTTCTTACCACTGGAAAGCCACCAATTTCACTTACTCTTTCTCCATCTTTATTTAAGATAACTTCTTCATTAGCTAATACTGCCTTCAATCCTTCACATCAATTTACATCAATATCTTTTATTTCAGCCAAACCTTGTTTATATAATTGAATAAAAATTCATTGAGTTCATCTAAAGTATTTTGGATCAGTTGTATTTACTTCCTTATCATAATCATAATCAAATCCCAAGGAAATTAATTGTTTTCTAAAATTGTTAATATTAAGTTGAGTAAAATCCTTTGGATGATTATTAGTTTTAACAGCATATTGTTCTGCTGGTAATCCAAATGCATCTCATCCAATAGGGTGAAGAACACTATAACCATTTAATCTTTTAAATCTACTAATAACATCAGAGGCAGTATATCCTTTTGGGTGTCCAACATGTAAACCAGCTCCTGAAGGATATGGAAACATGTCTAAAATATAAAATTTTGGTTTATTTATTTCATCTACGAATTTAAATGTATGATTTTTTTGTCAATATTCTTGTCATTTTTTTTCTATTTTATTATGATTGTACATATGCTAAATTCCTTAAAAATATAATAATTATATTTTATAACAAATAAAAAACTTACTATAATTTTTCATTATAATAAGTTTCTGTGAATATACATGTAATTAATTTAATTTAACTATTAATTATTATTTATTAAAAAATTATTTTAGAAAACTCTAGGTTAATTTTTTATAAATATATTTATAAAAAGTTTATTCTATAACTATTTTTCAAACTGAATGATATAGATTATTATTATGAATTTTTTAAATATAAGTATCTATAAAAATTGTTTTTAAATAATGTTTATTTACAGTTTTTGGTATGTTATATAAGATTTTTATCTATATATGGGGTATAATATATAAATAGAAAGTTTTTTTATTTTAAATTGTTAATTTATATTTCTTTCTGAAGGAACTATAGATTTACAATTTTTTTAAACATCTTAGTTTTGCAGAATGAGATCTTTTATTATTGAGCAATTCAGTTTCAGAGGGTAAGATTGCTCTAGGATTCAAGATTCTGAAGTCTTGATCACGGGATAATATTGGGATTTCATTTGGTATTTTATTTCTACTTAATTTTTTAAATTCATCAACTATAATTTTATCTTCCAAAGAATGAAATGAAATAATTGCAAGAATTCCATCTTTTTTCAAACAATTGGCCGCGACTCCAATTGTTTTTTTAAGTATATTTATTTCATCATTAACAGCTATTCTCAATGCTTGAAAATAAACTTTTGCTGGATGTTTTGATAAATATAATTCCTTAACTGGTAATGAATTTTTAATTATTTCAACTAACTCCATGGTTGTTTTTATTGGTTTTTGAGAACGATACTTAATTATGTTATTTACAACCTGGAATGGTTGCTTTATATCACCATAAGTTTTAAAGATATAAGTTAATTCAGATGCTGACATATTGTTTATTAATTCACTTGCAGTCATTTGATTACTTAGATCCATACGCATATCTAATGGGCCGTCTTGTTTATAACTAAATCCTCGATATGAATTGTCTAATTGCGGACTTGAAACACCAAGATCTAGCAAAATTCCATCGACAAAATCAATTTTTAGATTTGTCATCATTGCCTTTAAATTAGCGAAGTTGTCTTTAACTATTATAATTCTCGGGTCATTTTTGAATTTTTCTTGACAATATTCAATTGCCTCTATATCTTGATCGATTGAAATTAAACGTCCTTCTGAATTCAAATGAGAAAGGATTAGTTCTGAGTGACCACCTCTTCCAAGGGTCATATCAATATATACGCCATTGGGTTTGATATTTAGAGCTTTTATTGATGACTCTAATAAAACACTTTTGTGTTTATTACTAATAGTATTAGTCATCTAGATCATTTAAGCTTTCTACAACACTACTAAGTGCATTAATATCTTCTTTTCGTTTAATGCTATTGTATATATCTGCACTTCAAACTTCCATCTTGTCCCCTACACCAATAAGAACAACATTTTTATTTAAGTTGCAAAAGTCAATCATTATACTTGGTAATAATATTCTATTAGAACTATCAATTTGAATTTCAAATGAATTACCTAAAACCGTTCTTAATAGAGTACGATACTTTTCTTTTGAAATACCAACTTTTTGCAACATACTAGTATAAGATTTAAATTCTTCAGGTGTTCTAATTTCAACACATTTGTCTATCCCAATAGATAAAACTACAAATGTGTCAAAATTCTTTCGAACACCAGATGGAAGTGTAAGACGATTTTTAGAATCCAATGAATGTTCATATGTTCCTAATAACATCCACATTTCCCCACTTTCTTCCACTAGTATGATTTAATAATACACAAAAAAACATTTTTTTGCAAGTTTTTTTTAAAATTTTTTTTCATTTTTATGCAAAATAATTAAAAAAATCCCTAAAAATGCTGAAAAATATATACTATTTGATCATGAAAAAAATTTAGAAATATGAATAAAAATAGAATTAATATTAGAAAAAGTTATTAAATCTTGAAGAAAAATGATTATTTTTTCATTAATAATTGCAAATTGTGGAATAAACATAAATATAAATAAAAAGATATATATAAATGAAATTAAGTTGCAAAATAATAAATTATAGAAAAAAATAAAAATATTAATTTTTGGATTTATTTTTAATATTATAGGTATTGTTAATAAAAAACAAAAAACATTAATTGCAAAAAACATTATAATTCTATTTTTTATAATTTTGTTCATTCAAATTATTAATAGTGTGGTTAGATAGGACATTATAAAACTAGATGAATAACAAATTGTATTAAATAAAATTATTAATATTCAACCACTAATAATAGTTGCACTAATATTGTTGATTTTATTTTTACTCAATAGTCTAATAATATTTGTCAATAAAATCCTAAGAAGACTAATTGAATATTGTAAAACATAGCCATATAAAAAACAAAAAATTATTGAAAAATAATAAAATATATGGATTTTTTTTTCTAAATATATAACGTAATGGTAATAGTATTATATTTATATGCATTCCTGAAATTACAAATAGATAAGTAATTCCTAAATTGCTAACATTTTGATAAAAATTTCCATAATAATTTTTTTCATTAAACATTAATAATTTAATAAATTCATTAGAATATTCATTTTTATAAAGCTGGTTTATTTTATTTAATAGTCAATCTCTTCCTGAATAAAAATTTGTATTAGATAAATAATTGTTAAATATATTAATATTGGATTTCCAATAATTTTGGATTATATAAAATATACATACAATTATTATTGTTAAGATTAAGTAAATTCAAATTTTTTTATTTATTTTTGTGATTATAAAATATATAATGATAGGAATCATTATTATTAAATATCATGCTGATATAAAACTATAAAACATAATTATAGTTGTAATAAATAAAAATAATAGAATGATTGATCAATTTAATTTATTTTTTTCTCTCATACTATTTTATATATGTAAATAATCATTTTTTTTTGATTTAGAATAAAATTGTAAAAAAAATGGAGTATATATTTTTTGAATAAATATATACTAAATATATGTCAAAAGTAGGTGATTCTTTTATGGATGAAAAAAAATTTATTAAGGATGCAAAATATCTATTTAGAACATATAAAAATTATAAATTTAAAGTTGAACATATCGAATTGATTAAAAAGGAAGAAATAATTAATAAAATCATAAATGCAGAAGAACATGAAATTAATATTAAATTACAAAAAATGTCTAAATTTATTAATTTAATAGATTTAATTTTGAATGAACTAAATGAAGATGAAAGAAATATCTTAAAAACAACATATATAGACAATATTCATTATTCACAAACACCATATAGTCAAAGTTCATATTTTGTAAAACGTAAAAATGCATTAAGACATTTATATGATTTATTAATCAATTTTGATGTATTAGATTTTTCAATAAGTAGTTAAAAATATAATAAAATATAATATATGTTAACTGTTGCAATTGTTGGTAAACCTAATGTTGGAAAATCAACTTTATTTAATAGAATTATTGGCAAAAATAAATCTATTGTAGATGATCAACCAGGTGTTACCAGAGATAGAATTTATGATACTGCTGAGTGATTGACTAGAAATATTGAATTAATCGATACTGGAGGAATTCAAAATTCTAAGGCAAATTTTCAAGATAATATTAATTTACAGGTTGATTTTGCAATTGATGAGGCAAATATCATTCTTTTTGTTGTCTCTGCCAAAAACGGAATCGATTCTAATGATTTTTATATATCAAAATTATTAAGAAAAAAAGCAAAAAATAAAAAAGTTATTTTAGTAGTTAATAAGGCAGAAAAAGGATCTGCAAGAGATAATTTAAATCAATTTTATTCATTAGGTTTTGGCGAACCATATTTTATTTCATCTGCACATGGTATTGGTATTGGAGATTTATTAGATGAGATAATAAAGTTTGAAACAAAATTAAATTGTAAAGAAATTAATAATGATACTTACAAATTCTGTATTATAGGTAAACCTAATGTTGGAAAATCAAGTTTAGTAAATTCAATTATTAATGAAGAAAGAGTAATTGTAAGTGACATTGCTGGTTCTACAAGAGATAGTATAGATGTTGATTTTACCTATCATAAGGAAAAATTTACCATCACTGACACTGCTGGAATTAGAAGAAAAGGTAAAATTGTTGATAATGTAGAAAAGTATTCTGTATTGAGAGCTGAACATGCTATCAAGAAATCTGATTGTATTTTATTTATGATTGATGGTTCAAAAGAGTTTAGTGAATTAGATGAAGTGATTGGTGGATTAGCTCATAAGGCTAATATCCCTACAATAATAGTGGTCAATAAATGAGATGCTGTCAATAAAGATAATTACACTATGTCTGCATATATTAAATTAATAAGAAATCAATTTAAGTATTTATCTTGAGCCCCAATTGTATTTATTAGTGCAAAAGAAAAAAGAAGATTAGATACAATTTTTGAAACATTAACATTAATTAGAAATGAAGTAAATAAGAAAATTTCCACATCATTATTAAATGAAATTGTATTAAATGCACAAATGATGCAAGAAGCACCAATTTTTAAAGGTGGTAGAATTAGAATTTCCTATGTAACACAAGTTCAAAGTCAAATCCAAACATTTGTAATTTTTTGTAATAATCCAAAGTTTTTGCATTTTAGTTATGCAAGATATATAGAAAATAAAATTCGTGAGGCATTTGGATTATTAAATATCCCTATTACTTTATTTTGAAAAGAAAAAAATAATTAAAGGAGAATAAAAATGGCAAATATATTAATAATAGGATCTGGCGCTTTTGGAACTGCATTAAGTCAGCCATTAATTGAAAATAAACATAATGTTTATTTTTATTCTAAAAATATAGATGTATCCAAAAAAATAATGTCTGGTCAACATCCTCTTTTTCCGAAGATTAAAATTTTATCTCCTAAAAAATGCTTTGATAATTATTTAGCAGCATTCAATGAAAATATTGATATTATTTTATTGTGTGCACCATCTAAATCGCTAGAATCTATATATAATGAAATAAGTCCATTTTTAAATGAAAATATAACAATAATTAATTCTGCAAAAGGATTAAATCCAACATCAAAATCTGGTGTTTGATCAGATTTATTTGAAGGGAATAAAATTAAAAAGTATGCATTAATTGTTGGCCCATCATTTGCAGAAGATCTTTTGAATAAACACAAAACTATTATTAATGTAGTTTCAGATTCTGTTGATGTTGCAAATTATGTTAGTTCAATTTTTAATAATTCATACTTCAAATTAGTATATTTTGGCGATGAATATGTTGCATCATTAGTATCATCAATTAAAAATTCTTTAGCAATTGCATTAGGTTTAGTATCATTTTTGGATAATTCTATGAATACTCAATCTGCATTTTTAACAATTGGATTAAGTGAAATTCAAAAAATAATTTCTACATTAACTGGTCACAATGATAGCAAATTATTAAATTTTTTTGGTGTTGGTGATATATTTTTAACATGTAGCAGCGACATGTCACGTAATTATCGTTTTGGTTATGAAATAGGACAAAAAGGACTTAATCAAACATTAATTGATTTAAAAGATCAAACTGTGGAAGGTTATAAAACAATTGATTATATTTATAAATATATTTTGAAATTTAATCTTAATTTACCATTGTTTACTACATTGTATGATATATGTTATATGAATGTTGATGCTAAAAAATTTTTAGATTTAGTTTGAAATAAAATTAAATAATTTTATTAATTACATTCTTAAAATAAATTTTTTCTTCGTCTATTAAATGTTCAGATGAATAATTAAATGGAATTAATGTTAAATTATATTTTTTGCAATATTTCAAAACTTTTTTGAATATTGATTGTTTATTATATATACCTGCTAATATAAAAGTATTTTTCAGGAATTTTTTTTCATTTTTATAGATTTTTTTTAAGTTTTCATATATGCTAAATTGTGCAATAACTGTATCAAAAAAATCATAATGTTGAATATAAAATTCATAATTTAATTTTAGATATTGATCTCAATTTCAATAATTTATATGACTATTAAAATACTCTTTTTGAATTTTTAAAATATAATTTTTAACATTTGGTTTATATGAAGGAAGATTAGTAGTATATGGATTTACATATGATTTTGCAAATACAGGCGAAATCAAAATTTTTTTATTAAATTCAAAATCAATAGAATTTACAAGAGCTGCACTTATTCCTTCGGCAATAATAATTGTATTTTTATTAGATTGAGTTTTTAAGAATTTTTGTATTTTTTCAAAATATATATCAAATGTTATTTGATTACCTAAATCATAAAATTGTTCCCATGAAAAAAACTCAATATTAGATTGTTTTTCAATAATATTAGTATATTTTTTTTGAATAATTTCTAATTTTTGATCATAATTTGGAATTATTAATATATGTTTATTAGATTTCATATTATTATTATAATATATGATTAAATCAAAAAAAATTGCAATCAAAATGTTTTTAACTTTTTTTAAAAATAAATATAAATTAGATGATATTAAATTTATTAAAAAAATACATCATGGTTTTACTAACACTTCTTTTTGCTTTATTATGAATGATAATAATAAATATCAAGTCAGAATTGGGAATAATAATGATATTGTCAATAGAAATAATGAATATAGATGTTTAAATCTAATTCATAATAATGATTATTTGTATTATGATATAAAAAATGGAAATGCTATAAAAATTTGAATTAAAGGCAGAGTATTAAACAAAAAGGATCTCAAAAATAGAGATATTTTAAATAATATTTTTAATGAAATTAACCAATATCATTCACTTGATGTTTCTGGTTCTAATATTTTAAGACATGACTATTATATTTTTTTACCAAAATGTAAATTAAAAAAAATATATTTAACAAAATACAAAAAAATAGTAGAAAAAATTTCTACTACTTTTTGGGGTTTTAGTCATAATGACTTAAATTTAGAAAATATCTTAATCTCGAATAATAATAAAATTAAGTTTATTGATTTTGAATGATCAAGAATTAATCATCCATATTGAGATTTTGCTAATTTAATTAAAGAAACTATATGAAAAAAGAATGAAATATTAATATATAGTGAAATTGCAAAATTAGATTATTTCTTATTATTAGAAATGAGCTTTGTAGCTATTTGTTTTTCTTATCAATGAACATTTTCTAATTCATTTAGTTTGAAAATATTACGTTATCGTTTAAAAATGCATTTGAAAATGAAATATTTTTATAATTTAATTAAATAAATTAAATTTTGTTGATAATGTAGGTTTATATACATAATTTGGTTGATTGGAAGAATGTTTAGCAGAATTTGCAATATTCAATGAATTACTAACTATCCCAACCGCACCATTTATTAATACGTTAGCCATTGTAGCAAAACCTCAACCTCCATATCCAAAAATTCCACCAGCTTTTATTTGTTTAATATTATTATTTAATTGTTTCATTAAAAATACGGACTCCCATATGATAATGTTGATGATAAAGCATTTTTACTTGCCCTTATATACATTCTTGATGATGTATCATCATAACTTTTGGAAGTTTTAAAAGCTGGATTACTATTATTATTGTATATAATTTGGTTTACTAAGCCTAATATACTATTAACCGCTTGACAACTCATAGCTGTAAATAGTGAAGTGTTTCAAGGGTATCCACCAGATCCATAAATTTTAACTTTTTTTTCATTGTTTAATATTTTCATATTATCCTTTCAATAAATCGAATATTGTTATATTTTTAACAAGTATATAACATATATTATTATTTTGTATTTGTTTATTAAAATCTGTAATAAATACATACATATCATCATATTTATTTATAAATTGATAATTTATAGAATAATTTAGATCATTATATTTTATACTAATTTGTCCTTGAAGATTTAAAAAATGATATGTTTGTTTATTAACAATTAAATATTCAGTTCCATTATAATTTTGAAAATACGATTCATAATATTTATCAAATTTGAAAAGTACAATAAATAAAATGCAAAATATTATTAAAAAAATAATAATTGATACGATAATAATAATTTTTTTTCATTGATTAGATAAAGTTATCATAAATATCAATAATTTTTTTATTATTACAATTACTTATTAAAAAATTTTTTTTATTAATTTCTAATAACATTTTTTTAATTTCTTTTTGAAAAAAATCATCATCTATATCTAATAGATTATCATTTAAAATGATTAATTTATTTTCTTCATTTATTAAATTTGATAATATTATTAATAAATTTATTTCTCTATTAAAATCCTTATCAATTTGAGAACAATATTCATAAACAGAGTTTGATAAAAATGTACTTATATTATTATTTTTATATTTTTTTGGGGTAATTAATATTAACATTTTTTTTATAAATAAACTTTTATTGATTTTATTTATGTCAATACCATTTATTTTAATTGAATAGTCAAATTCATTTAAATTTATTAGATTATTAATAAATGGATTTTCTAAAATATCTTTTGTATTAATACATATATTTTTTGAATAATTATTATTACCAATAATAATATTATCTATTTTTTTAAATGGTATTATTTTTGAATTATTATTTTCATTAATAGAATATATTTTTTTAACTATATCCAAAATTAAGTTAATATTTGAATACTCATTTAGATAATTTAAAATTGATTTTAATGATTTATTATATAAATTTACAATATTTAAGTTTAAAAAAATTAAGCTAAAATCATTTTCATTTTTAATTATTAAAATTATTAATATGAATTGAATTAAAGAATTGATTATTTTATCTATACAATCTAATAAACTTATTTTATTTTGAATTTCAATTGTTTTTCATAAAGTATTATTAAGTTCAAGTTGAATTTCTTTTGATATTTTTGTGTCTGTTTGATAATTTATATTATTAATTTTGTTTTCAAAAAAATTGAGTATTTTTTTATCATGTATTGGATTTTGTTTATGTGCAAAATTAACCAGTTTTTTGTCTAATTTTATATTTAAATACATAATAAAGAAATTAATTAATATTAATAATAAATAAAAATATAAATTGAGGGGATTAATAATGATTCCAAGAATAAAACTTAAAATTAGCACTATCATATCTGAAAATATATCAGATGTATATATACAAATAAAATTTATTATTTTATATGTATACATATAAATTTGTGATAATTCATGTATTGAGTACATTTGAAAAAAAGAAGATGTTTTATTATTAATTTTTTGTCAGAAAATATCAATACTTGCTGGAAATACTTTTGAAAAATAAAAATTTTTAATAATTTTATTTAGATAATTAAATAATTCGCTTAATAGTAATATGACAATATATATAAAACATATTTTTCATATACTTTCCTCAAATGTTTGTTCAAAATTAATATTAACAATTTTAGATAAAATAAATGATATTAATAATGAAAAAATGAATTCAAATGTATTAATAAATGTAAAAATAATATTCATTGTTATTGATACATTTTTAATAATTTTTAAATTTAAATTTATAGGTTTAATTTTTTGTTTTTTATAGCTAGTGCATATTACATAACCTAAGAATTCATTTAATTTGTCATTTTTAGTATAAATTTTAACTTTGCCAATAGGATCATAAATATATAATTTATTATTCTTAACTTTACCTACTACATAATGAAGATTATCATTATATTTCATTACCATTATAAATGGTGAATTTATACTAAAGATTTCAGAAAACTTACATTCATATGAAATAGCATTAATATTAAATTTTTGAAATATATTTTCTATTTCTATCATACTAATTCCATTTTTATCCATGTTTTTAGTATATGAATAGATTTCTAATTTTCGGTCTCTATCAGAATGATAATAATAATTAATTATCATATTAATAGCACAAATGCCACATTCATTATTACTAGTTTGATTAATTATTTTCATTTTTTTCACCCAATAATAATAAATGTTTAAAAAATTTTTTTTACTAATATATTTATAAAATAAAAAAATACGGAATTAACCGTATTAATATATTTTATGTTTTCTAGCTTCTTTTGATTTTTCTTTTCTACGAAGACCTGGTCTTAAATAATATTCATGACGTTTTGTATCTTTTTTAGTTTCATTAGCAATTCTTTTAAATTTTTTTAATGCTTTTTCAACATCATTATCTTCAACAATAACAGTTCTTGACATGTTTATTCACCACCTCTTCTAGAATAATTACAATTTAATTATATAAAAATTTTAAAAAAAATAATAAAAAAAGCATTGATTATCAATGCTTCCCACATTCAAATAACAACTGCAACACTATATAATATAGTTGTGGTTGTTATTTTTATTTTGTCAGGAGAAATTATGTATTATCAACTAAATAAAGAAGAAAGATATTTAATTGACAAAATGTTT
>CALUPI010000032.1 GCA_944322645.1 uncultured Ureaplasma sp. | reverse complement strand
CAAGTAGTCCATTTGCTTTAAAATTGGTTGGAAAAGATGATAATCAAGCAAAAACTCCTACAACTTATTCAAAGAGCAATGAAGTAACAAGTGACTTGGTAACCCAATGATCTAAATTTGTATCTACTTTTAAAACTAATTTAAGAGTAGAATTAAGTAATGTGATTCTTAATGTACTAAAAAACAATGCTATTATCAAAACCGAAGTTTATATTAAGCCATATGTGTTAGTACAAGGGGATCAATCAAAAATATATGATAATATCCCTGTGTTTGATGGAACTAATGGTAATTCTTCTGTAATTTATCCCGACGATCCTGAAGATTGACGTTTTTTATGACATTTTGGTGAGGATGATAATCCACAATTAAGTATTACCACTAAAGCATTAAATTATGATGATTTTAATACTCTTGCTCATATTTACACTAACCGTGATGAATTTGAACAAATCTATAATATAAAATGAGACAAATTACCTAAAAAAGGTGGTGGAACTCAAGGGCAAGATTATGAGCACGCAGATATAATAGACAATGATAATTCACGTAAATTTTTTGATAATATTAATCAAGCAACCATTAAGGCTAATATGCCAAAGGTGAATTATAATACTGGTAATAAATGTCACAATGTTGCAACTATTTTAACTGAAAGTGAAGAATTATATGCTAGTAGTGGTGCAGAATTTACTGATAACTATATGCTAACATTTGGAATCAGACCGTATATTGATAAAAGTGTTAAAATTACATATAATAATGATACTTATGATAATTTTTCAAAATTTATCTCTAGTTTAACTGATCCAAATTTTAAGAATCAAGCTTCAAATGAATATAATTCTAATCTTTATAATTCTATTGTTTCTAATGCATTTAAACAAGCTCTTGATCAAATTAAAGATGGTAAACATGTTGATATTTATAATTTATTAAAGTATTATAATAATGATTCATGTATTAATATTATTGACAAAAATGTTAAATGAATGACGTCTTCAAATAAATATACAAACAACATTTTTAATTATAATGTTGTAAATGGGTTGGATACAGATGATCCTAATAATAAAGAATCAAATAAAAAAAAGACACCACAATTTTCTAGAGATGTTTATAACAAATTATGTGATAGATTTGGTGTAAGAAATGACCAATATAATGATTTCAATTCTGCAATTGATATGCACCAATTAAGTTATTATAATTCTCATAAAAGTAATAATCAATGTGATCAATTACATGACTATTTAGGAGCTAGTTCAAATGGACTTATTGATAATTTTATTAGTATATATATTGATAAATTAAATTTATGTTTTTCTAATAATTCTGAACAAACTCAAAATACTAATGATTATGGACAAATTCAAGATAATTTTAAATATATAATTACATATAATAATATGCCAGTATTTGAGATAAATAAAAAATGTTTTGATAATAATACTTATAAAAATTTAATTAACAATTTATTAAATAAATCTAGATTTTTAAATTCTTCAAATAATTTACAAATTTCTCAAGATGAAGAAAAACTTATTTCTAATTTATTCACTAACATTTCTACTAATTATGTTATGAATGGAATTGATACAAAATCAATTAATTATGATAATTATTACAGAATTGATATGAAGCAAGAAAATATTACTTCAAATTCAAATGAAATAAAAGTTGGTAATCAACAATTAACTCCTACATATAACCATTTACCAACTGATAATGGTGAGCCTCAAACTATGAAAAGAGGAATTTATGATGCAGTAAGCTTATATAATCAAAATGTTCAAAAATTAGGATATTCATCTAATAATACTAATAAAGATTTGATTTCAAATTATGAACCAACAGATTTCTTAATGTTATTTAAAAATGCTGGCACTAATAATCAAGTTACACCATTAGAATTACATTATTGTGAAACTTATTCAGGGGTTGATAATATTAATTTATCTTTATCCAATCCAAATATAGAATCAAAACTTGCCTTCAATTATAATGGTTTGAATGAATTAAAGGAAAGATTAAAAGTGTTCAATACACCTACAAAAGTCTATTTCATTTATCACAATGATAATTTATTAATTAAAGATCCAATTGTATACAATGCAAGCAATCCTGACTTTATCGATAACCCAGAACTGGTTATCCAAAATGCTTTGCGCAAATATGGACTAGCTCCAGAAACTGACCACATAATGTATAATACTGACAATGGTTATGTAAGTTTGTTAAACAATGTGTTTGTGTTATACAACTTTAAATTGGAGAATCGAGAATATTATTTTGACTCATTTGCTAATGCAAAAGATAAATTAATTAGTTACATTAAATATAATTCATACAAGATTTAAAAATTTAGGAGAAAAAATTATGAAATTAAATAAAAAATTAAAATATGTTTTAGGTTCAGTTGGATTAGCGGGACTTGCAATAATTCCAGCAAGTGTTGGATTGGTGAGTTGTTCAAAAAAAGAAGAGGCAGATAATATTGTATATTACCAAGATGCTCAGGGTGCAATTTTTGAAGGTCAACCAATGCAGGAAGGTGAATATCCATTTAAATGCGATTTTAATATAACTCAAAAAACTTGTGCAATTGTGGACTGAATTACCAATGAACCAAATTATATGACTATTGATGAAAGCTTACCACTTAGAGACGGATTAGGAAGTGAGACTCTTCATAACAAAAATAATACAATTCGGATCCCATCACAAATAATATATAATGGTGAAGAATTTAGTGTTGTGGCTTTTGCAACATTTAAAGGTGACACAAACAATACATATAAACTTGATTTAAATAAAATTGATAATTATCTAATTCAAGTAATAGAGTTCGATGTTGGTTTAACTGAAATAAATGAAAAGCTAAGTATAGATAATAGTGGTGCATATATTAATTTTGAAGCAATACGTCAACCTAATTTATTAAAAGTATGAAATTATCCTGAAATTGGAATGGACTTAAGTGGATCAGAAAAATTAAATAAAATTACATTTAATCCAAAAAAAGCTTCTTATCCCAATTTAGAAAATTGTATCTCTCTTACTAATATAGATATTCCATCTATTGAAACAAGTAATGGATGATTTATTGGAGGTTTTAATGGTTGCACAAGTCTAAAAACTGTAACTATTAGTGAAGGTGCAACTGAAATAACTTCTAAAGCCTTTAAAGGATGCACAAGTTTAACAAGTATTACAATTCCAAATAGTGTTACTTGCATTGGTAATCAAGCATTTGAGGGTTGTTCAAGTTTAGTAAATATTACTATTCCTGATAGTGTTACAAGTATTGGATATAATGCATTTGAATACTGTTCAAGTTTAACAAGTATTAGTATTCCTGAAGGTGTCACAAGCATTCGTGATTATGCATTTTATGGTTGCTCAAAATTAACTACTATTAATATTCCAAATAGTATTACAAGTATTGGTGATTCTGCATTTGAAAATTGTTCAAGTTTAACAAGTATTAATATTCCTGAAGGTGTCACAAGTATTGGTATACAAGCATTTGAGAGTTGTTCAAGATTAACAAATATTACTATCCCTAATACTGTTACAAGCATCGGTTATATTGCATTTGAAAATTGTAGTAGTTTAGAATCAATTACTATTCCTGAGAGTGTAAATGAATTCGGTGATAATATTTTTAAAGGTTCACATACATCAACATTCAAAATTTATTTCCATTCTGAAGAACAAATGAAATTATTTCAATCCACAAATTCAAATATGGAACAATACTGTGAGGTAATTTCAAACTAAATATATGAAAACCAAATTAAAAATATTTTTAAGTTTTCTAGTCTCAATTGGATTTTTAATTGGTGCAATTATAATTACAATTCAAATTGCTCACATTGAATTAGAAACCAATCAAAATCTAATTGATTTATATGGCAATTATCTTGCCTTTATGATTGTTTTATATTTTCTCTTTCTCTGCTCTTTTATATATGGAATAGTTAATTTATATATCCAATATAAAAAAACAGAAATAGAGAAACATAATCAACATCAATAATATAATTTAGTTTTTAGTGATTTTTATGTTTAATATGGATTTATTATTAGCATTATTAATTTATATAAACAAAAATTCACGATTTAGGTTTAGTTCACCTAAATCGAGTTTTTGCTTAGACAAAATTACCACTGCATATATGGATGCAAATGGAAGATATACAAATGATTATGATAAGGCCATTAATTAATTTGTAAATGCTTCCACATTGGTAGCAAACTATTATGATTATAAAGGCAACTACTTCTTAGATGAAGAAGATGCAAAATACTCTATGAATAGTTTTGGCTCAATGGGAATTGCCTATTATGAAATAGAAGATCCTAATAATGGAGAAATAGTGAAAATTAATCCATTAAATAAAGATGATATTAAAAAATTTAATGAGATCGCATATAATTCGATTGAAAAACAAGGTAGCCCATTTGCTTTAAAATTGGTTGGAAAAGATGATAATCCAGCAAACACTCCTATAACTTATTCAAAAAGTAATGAGGTGACAAGTAAATTGGTAGACCAATGATCTGAATTTGTAAAAGAATTTAAAGCTAATTTAAGACAAAAATTAAGTGATGTAATTCTTAATGTTTTAAAAAATAATGCTATTATCAAAACCGAGATTTATATTAAACCATATGTGTTAGATCATGATAAAAATCAAGAAGAATGTTATGATAATCTTGATAGTAATCTTAATGATGATGAAGATAAAAGATTTATGTGATATTTTGATCAAAATGGTCAAAAGAAATTATCTATTGAATCTAAATCTTTAAAATTTGATGATTTTAATAATTTGGCTAAAATTTTAACAAATAGAAATGATTTTAATACTAATTTTCAAATAAATAGAAATGGATTTAAAACTAAACCAATTAATGGGTGAAATACATATTATGAAACTGCAAACCCTAATAATAATTTTGTAAAAAAATACTTTAATAGCAATTTTTCAGTTTCAGCTAATATGCCAAAAGTAAAATATAATACCCTTTGATATAGTGAAGATGCTACAACTGCAAAAATATTAACTAAAAGTGACACTTATACTCGTGGTGATGATAAAGGACCAAAATGGATTAACAACTACATGTTAACATTTGGAATTAGACCTTATATTGATGAAAGTGTAAAATTTACATATAATAAAATACCTTATGATAATTTTTCAGACTTTATCTCTAGTTTAACTGATCCAAATTTTAAGAATCAAGATTCAAATGAATATAATTCTGTTCTTTATAATTCTATTGTTTCTAGTGCATTTGAACAAGCTCTTAATCAAATTAAAGATGGTAATGTAGATATATATAATTTCTTAAACCAATATGAATATTCAGATGTGGTTGGGGATAATATATTGAGTGTGGTAAAACAGCCTCAAGATAAAAGTAAAAATTTATATAACTATAATATCTTTAACCATGATGTAGTTAGTGGGGTGACAACTGATAGTGGAAAGAAGAAAACTCCACAATTTTCAAGTAAAATTTATAATAAATTATGCGATAGATTTGGTATAGTTGTCAATGATAAGGATGATATATTAAATTCTTATAATGATTTCAATTCTGCAATTGATATGCACCAATTTACATATTATGATGCAACTCAACATACATCATATGTAAAGAACAACAATTATCTAGGTCAACCAAATGATGTATTTATTGACAATTTTATCAATATTAAAAATATTAACCCAACTAATATTCCATTAGAATATAATGGTCTAACAAATAAATTCAAAGCTATTATTACATACAATGATATGCCCGTATTTGAAATAAATAATAATTGTTTAGATAGTGATAGTAATAAGCAATTAGTTAATAATTTATTGAATAAATCAGAATTTTATATAAAAAAAGAAGATTCATCAACTACTACTCAAACTTATTCAGAAAATTCATTTGACCCTGAATTATTTACTAATATATCTACAAGCTATAGTATTGTTGATGACAAAACTAGAATAAATAAACCCAATAATTATGTTATTAATAATGCTCTTAATGTAGAATATAAAGATGATAATTCAAACTTAATTACAGTAAGTGTCAAAGATAGCCTATCTCCAACATATAATCACTTACCAACTGATAATTCGGTTCCATCAACAATGAGTAGAGGAATTTATGACGCAGTAAGTTTATATAACCAAAATATTCAAAAATTAAATCTTTCCAAAACT
>CALUPI010000031.1 GCA_944322645.1 uncultured Ureaplasma sp. | reverse complement strand
AATACTGATAATCAATTTTTGAAAAATAAGAAATTGACAAATTTGTATTCATTAACATTTAGTAATTTTTATCCAATCAAGTATCAAATTCCTAATATTAATATTTTTGCTCTTGTATTAGATATATTTAAACAAGTTTTTAATTTAGTTAAGGATATGCTTAATGGTATTTATGAAGCAATTAAAAATGTGGTGGTAAAAATATTAGAGGAATTTGCTAAAGATAAGACTCAAAACATTCGAGATAAGATTGAAGATATTATAAACAAATTGATAAAAAAGAAGAACTTAAATGAGTTTAATGATTTTAAGAGTGAAGATAATTATTATCCAATTGTTGAATCTAATTATGAAGATAAAGTTAGAGAAAATCTAGTTAATGAATTAAATGGTGAACAAAAAGCAAAAAAATATGATTCATTTGTGTTTATGAATGATGAAATTAATATTGAAACGGATTATTTATTCGATCGCTATCTTTTTTTTCATTCAATTAATGCATTGATATATAAAAATGGTTACAATAGCAAGAAAAATATAAGTTTTATTAATATAGAAAATGGTGCACTAAGGAAAGCAATTGAAAAGTTATTTATTGGTGATGTTTCAGAATTAATAATTTTAATATTAGAAATTATTTTAGAATCAATTCCTATTAGTTATGAAGCATTATTATTAAATGATTCACATATAAGAATTAATCGTTGAGAAGAAAAAATAAATGATTCAGAGATAGAAATGCAAGAATATGCATTAGAAATTAATAAAAGATTTGAAAAATTGAAAAAAATTTTAAATGAATGAATTAATAATAGCTTAGCATTTGTTAACAGCGAAATTGATTTAAGCCAATATACTAATTGATTACTTGGTTATGTAAATCAATTGTTGAATGAAATTGGAATTCGAATTGATAAAGAAAAATTTAATGAAATTATTAATAGTGATAAAGTGAAAGATTCATTAAAAATTAAGTTTAGTTTATCATTAGGTGAAATTTATTCTACTTCATTTTTTCCAGTTGTAATAAGAATATCAAGTTTACTATGTAATAATAAATTTAATATTTTTATTAATATTTACCAATTATTAATTGATCAAATTGCAAAATTGGGTCCCAATAATATCCATCTTATAAATCAAATTAAAGATTTCTTTTTATCGTTAGGTGATAATATTGAAAATTTAATTAGTAATATTAAACAACTTATTTCTATTTTTAAGAATTGAATGAAAAAAGTGCAAGAAGCAATAAAGAAAAATGATAAAAATAGTAAAAAAATTATGGAATTGTTAAAACAAATTATAAATTTATTTAAAACTTTAGGAAAAGAAGATAATAAAGAAATTATCAATAATACAATTAATGAAATAAAAAGCATAATTGAACAAATTAATAATTTAATTAATTATTCAGGTAGAGAGGCAGAAATATGGACATTAAAGATTTTAATCTAATTAATTATGATAATAAAAATACAAATATATCAATAAATATTAATTATTTACTTCTTAATGATTTAATCCCAAATTTAGAAGTAATATTTAATTCTACAAAAACTGAAAAAATTGTCTTTGATTTATTTGCCAATTATCATAAAGAAATATTTGGCTTAAAAAAGGCGCAATCTATAAATGATTATAATAATGTAATTAAGAAAATAAAATCATCTAATCCATTATTTAAAAACCTTAAAGAATTAAAAGAAGTTAAAAATGAAGATTATTTTAAAAAGAATAAAGAAAAGATTTTTAATGACTTTATTAAAACTTTAAAAGAATATTATAAGCCATATATGAACTTGATTAAATCTCATAAAAGATATAAAGGGATTTATCATATTCATACTTTATATTTATCTTCCGGTTTAATTGTAGGATATATTAATCCAACTAAACAAATTCAAACTTTTTTAGTCAATAAAAAAGTGATAGCTAAATATGAAGACTTACAAATTCATTTAGAAATCTTACCTGATTTAGTTATTAATAAACCAGCCTTAATGTATTTATATGATAATTGCAACAATTTTGATTTTACTCCAACATTTAAATTTGGTAGTCTTGAAGAAATTACTAACTTTTTATCAATATGTTATAACCAAAATATTATTCATTATAATTTAAATAACTTTTTAGTCTCTTATGATAAGTTTGTAAATGGCGAATTTGGGATTATTGATAATTGTTATGGTTTAGTGCAATATGATATTAGTGCACCTGCAATTAATAGTGAAATTAATAAAATTGATCCTAAAAATTTAAAGGTATTAAATAAAACTTTAACTCATGATCATCACTATTATTATGATCAAGAATTTAATTCTGCACCATTATTACAAATTAATCAACCCCTAAATTTATACCAAAAATTAGCCTTAAGAAGTGCAATTAGTGAAAATACCTTAATTTATGGTCCACCAGGAACAGGAAAATCAGAAATTATTACAAACATTATTGCTAATTTATTAGATAATGATAAAACTATTTTATTTTGTTGTGAACAAACTGCAGCATTAAATGTAGTATATGAGCGTCTTCATGATTTGAGAGATTTTTGTTTAAAGGTGGATAGTTTTGATGATTACCAACATTTTTATGCTCAAATGCAAAAAATGGCCATTAATATTGGAAATTTAGATGAATTAATAACTAATCAAAAGCATATATCTAGAAATCTTGATTACACTAATTTAAATGAAGAATTAAAGAATACTGTGAATCAATATTTAAGCTTTTGTGACCTAAAAGACTACAACAATTATGATTATAAGAAATATTTATTAGCATATAATTCTGCTAACCAATTTATTGAAGATAATATTGATTTAATTAAAGAATTTTACAATGACTATAAAGTTAAATATGCATATCTACAAAATGAAGTCGAATTTATTGCAAAAGTTAGTCAATATTCTATATTTTTAAATGAATATAACTTAGATGATTTAGCTGTTAATCAACTTGAAATTTATCGAAAACAATTTTTAGATTATTTAGTATTACAAAATCTAATGTCTCGCCCATTTATTGTTTATGAACAATTAAAAGATAATGTCGACAAACTTCACCAATTTTTAGTTGATTATGGGATGTTAAAAGATAAACAATTTATGTTGGGTTTAAATGAAAATTATGGGATCTTATTTGAAAATTACCAAGTAATAATAAAAATGAGAGAATTATTAAAAAATAAAGTCAATAATATTAGTGATAATGAAATCAATTCTATTATTAATTGAATTATAAGTTACCATAAATCTCATGATCGCTTTATGGAAAATATGAAGAAAGTAAATCCTGCTAACCACATTATTTCTATTATTAATTATTATAAAAAAGGTAAAATTAGCAACAGTCATAAATTATTTACATCATATTATTCTAAGAAGCCTGAAAAACAAGAAAAATATTGAGCAATTTTAGAATGTATTAGTTTATTTAGAACTATTAATTTTTCTAAGAATATTAATTATTTAAAATATGTCCATTTAAATGATTATTAAGAAGTGTTTAACCCAATAACAGTTTATTTTTATTTCAATAAAAATTTATTAAATCCTGTTTTTGTGGCTTACTATAATGAAAAAATTGTTTGTTTTGACCAAGCAGTATTAAACCGTTTCTATTTAAACAAATTGAATTATGTGGACCATTATTTAAAAATTGTCAATTCTTATCAATTTGAAATCCTAAATAAAAACAAATATCCAACTGTTATTAATTTTGATGAATTAATCAATTACTATTTAAAAACTAATCAAGACTATATATTAAGGTTAAATCAAAGTATATATGCTAAGATTTTATCTCAAATTAAGCAGAAAGTTTTATTATTAACTAAAGAACAAAAAGAGAAAATTATTCAATTATTTAAAATGGCTAATAATGATCAAGAATATCTGGATATTAAAGAGTTTATAAATCATTATTATCATGAACTAAAAGTTCTATTTCCAATTTGAATCTTAACTCCCAATTTTCTTACTCAACTTACTCCACTTGAAGAAGGAATTTTTGATGTTGGTATTATTGATGAAGCTTCACAATTATTATTTAAAAAATCTTATCCGATTTTATATCGGATTAAACAAGCGATTATTTGCGGTGATCCAAAACAGTTACAACCTAAGAGTAGCAATTTTGTTTTAAGTAAATTAAAGCAACAAAATGAACAAAATCCGGTTCGATTAGAAAAACTAGATTTTAATAATAATTTAAGTTTATTAGATAGAGTTAAAACCGCTTATTGAAATACTTATTATTTAAGAAATCATTACCGGAGTTATTCTCATGAATTAATTGATTTTTCAAATTTAAATTATTATGATAATCAATTAATATATGTTTCTAAGAACCATAATAATATTGCCAGCTATGAAATTAATTATGTTGATGGAAATTGCAATAATTATATCAATGTTAAAGAAGCTAATAGTGCAATTAGTACACTTTATAATATCTTAACAGATTCAGAGGCTAGTGTTGAATTTAAAGATATGTTGTTAATTGTGTTTAGTGAACAACAAGCTGAATATATTCTAAAAACTATCTATAAGTCATCTGTAAAATATGATGTGATTATTAAGGGACTTAAGAGTGGAAGGGTGAAGATTGGTCATCTTGAATCATTACAAGGATCAGAGGCTGATTTAGTAATTCTTTCTACCACTTATAGTAATAATAGTGAAGATTTAGGATTATTATCCACTGAGTATGCATCAAATTATTTAAATGTTGCGATTACAAGAGCAAAGAAAAAAATGATTGTAATTAGTAGTATTGATTATGAAATTGCCAAAGACAAATGAGATGAGAGCAAAAATGAGTTCTTAAAATATTTAGGTTTTTGTCACCAATTAGCTAATTTAAAATCTAAAAAATCTCAGGTAAATAATTCAATCGCTAATATTAATTTAGTGAATAGTTACAAATTAGAATTTGAACAAAAATTAAATGAATATTTTAAAAAACATAAGTTAGGTTATAAAGCAGTTGCAAACTTGAATATTGGTAGTTTTATTATTGATATTGCCATTTATTCCAAATCAATTAATGACATTGATTTAGTAATTATGACCAATGACTTTAAAAAGCATTTAAGTTTTGATGATTTCTTAATTGATTTAGATAAATATAACTTATTAATAGCTCGAAATTATTCAGTTTATTGAGTAAATGAAACTGATTATTTAAAAGATATTGATAATGTATTAAATAATATTGTAAAAAAATTAAAAAATAAATAATTTTTTAATTATAATAAAAAGGAGAATTTTTATGACTAAGAAAAATAAACATTTATTAAAATTATTATCTTTATCACTACTTCCAATTGCTGCGATTAGTATTCCTGCAGTTGTTTTAACTTCTTGTAGTAGTGGAAAAGAAGATAGCAGTGATAATTCGAATAATAATCAACCTAATAATCCTGGGGATAATGGAGGAGAGGATAACACTAATCCTGGAGGAGATGGAAATACCGATAATCCTGAAAACATTTCTGATTTTCCAACATTTTTATCAACCGATGTTGCCAGAGAACAAATTGAAAATGATATAAAAAACTCTAATATTGATGCTAATATTCCATTATTGATTAATGAAGAGGATTATTTAAAACAATATCCTGATTTTATGGAAGATAGATCACATTTTTCTGAACAAAATTATACTGACTTGTATTATAATAAAGAAGATAATTCAATCTATTTTTTAGCTTATGAATCTACTAATGATGTAAAAAATAATTATATATATAATCCACTTTTTACTAAAAGTGTAAATGGTGGTATTGAATCTAATACTAAATATTATTTTAATGCCAACAGAATACAATGATTCCCTATATTTACTCAATTATGTACATTAAGTGATGAATCCTTAAAGTATGATGATCCTGAAGTTGCAAAATTATATAAAGAAAATATGAATAATTGCTTAGTTTTAGGTAGAATTGATTTATCAAATAATCAAGTTCAAAATCATCCTGAATTAACTTTTAATCCTTCATCTCTTAATATTGATAGTATTCATATGGTGTATAATGTTTGTGATGGTCAGGTGGAATGAGATAATTGCAATATATATCCAACATTTGGCGAATTTGAAAACATATTAAAAACTTACATTTGAAAATTAAGATTAGCAAGTCAGGATAGATTTAGTTGAGATGAATATACAAATCCTGTACTTGTAAGTAATAGTTGAATGCCATATTTTAACAGCCTTGTAAATAATAATTTTGATTGGAAACGGAATGCAAAACTTAATGATTACCATCTTGATTTAATTTATAATAGTTCATCAGATGATTATTGAATGAGAATGTTGGATTATTATGATCAACATCCAAATGCTCCAACATATATATCAGATATTCAATATCAAATCGAAATAAGAGATGATTATATTGATACTTGCATTGACAGAATTAAGTCAAAGTATAGAGGTAAAAAAAATTGATTCAAGCATTAAAATTCAAGATGCTTATGAACGTATGTATTCAGATGATTATTTTAAATATACACTTGCTTCCAAAGTGATAATTCCCAATAATTCAATTAGAAATTTAGAATTAAAATTATTCCCTGAAACTCAGCAATATTATTTAACAGATGGTAAAGCTACTTGAGATGATTATACAGTTCATTATATCAAGGTAGGTACTCAGAATACACCAGCAAATTATTTAAGTTGTGCGTCATATTGTTCAGACTACGAACATGCTATATATCTTCCTTACGGCCCTAATAGTAGTAATGGAAAAAAAATAGATTATTATGTTGAATATCTTGGAATAGATTGTGTTCGTCCATTTTTAAAAACAACAACAATTATTTATAATCCACCTAAATAGTTAATTGGTATTAAAAAAAATGAAAAAAATTAATAAAAAATATGTTATATTTGCTGCGATATTATCTTCAGCAATAGTTTTACCACCAATTCTATGTCAATCTAATATTGATAAAAATATTTCAATTAATTCTATTAATAATTCAAATTTCACTTCTAGAACTAATAATTCTATTCAATATCATCCTTTTGATACTACTACTGTTGATTATTCTATGAATTTAATTAGAGATATCAATGAACAAGGTAACAATACTCTAAAATTAAATTTTTCTTGAAATTTTCGTGATTTTGTTCCTGATAGTGGATATGCTAATGTTTTTTTACAATTCACTAAGCTTAATTTTATATTTGATAGTTTTGTTGCAAAATATCGTAGTTATATTTATCAATTACCAAATACTATAAATTTTAATTATAACTTTGCATATTCTGAGTTTGATAATAGTTTATCGTGAATGGGAAATACTAGTAATACTAATGACAATAATGATTCTAATAAAAATCAATATGAATGTTTTAATTCTTTTTGCAGACCTGATACAAAGGTAAGCGGATTAAATGAAGATTGTGACTTTCCAATGGAAGTTAATAAAGATATTTCATATAGATTTGATCTTAATCCTGTTGTTTATAGCCCAACACAAGAAGAACCGAATATAAAAGGAAATAATTCTTCAAATTCAGAGTCAAGTGCTAATAGCGATATTTATATTAACATTAATGATTCAGGGAAACTAAAACCAAAAACAGAAAATCTGCTCACCTACCCTGATATACTAATACTGAAAAATAGCAAAATTAATAATAGTCAAGCTGACAATAATGTTGATATTGGCAGTAATGATAATAATTATTCCTGATTAAAAATCTCTCGTCCCGATGAATTTGTTATTAACTTTCAATTATATTTAGTTACAACACCAAATTATAAAATATTTGTTAATACTAATATTGAACAACAAACATCAATTAATTTTAAGCTTCAAATTAAGTCAAATTATTTAAAAGATTCTTCATCTAATGTTGTTCATAATCAATATATTGCAGGAGGGGCAAGAACACAAATTATTGACAACTTAAATGCTAAAAACATGAATTTAATCTTACCAAAATATATTCGTGACCGCAAATTATACCCTAGTGAAACAAATAATGGTGAAAATTTATGGGAAAAAATTGATATTAATACTCGGTATATTAAATTTTTGAATAATACACCAATTATTGATTTAAATAATTTATATGTTAATAGTGTTAATAAATTGTTTAATATAGACATATTAGTAAGTGAGGGTTATTTTGGATTTTATTATTTTTATAAAAATTTACCATTAATCACAAATCTGAATTATCAACCTATAAAAGTTAATATCCGCAATATTAATCCTGCTCAAAACAAAATAATTAAAGTAAATCATGAAATTCCTTTAAATTCATATTTAAAATTAAATGTTAAGTTTAATTTAATCCAAGGAGATTATTCTGATAATTTTACAAGTGTCAACAATAATCCTAATAAACTCAAATATTATATTGGTGATATTGATAATATTGTAGATAATACTAATAATGGTAAGATTGAATTAGAATTAACAACATTAAATAAAACAGTTGATGAAGATAAAATTTCTACTAATCATAAAGATGAACAATATGACTATTATTTACCCAACTATGGATTAATGATTGCAGATAATTATGAACTTAAATCAGTTTTTAATCTGGATTTTAAGATTTATGAAACTGAGCAATATTTACAATCAATAATAAACCATGATATTGTGATTAAAACTGTCAATAATAAACAAAGATATTCAGATAATGATAGTGACATCAGTTATTTGAACAGCTATTCTAATATGGATGATGTTTTTGAAGATAACTATATTCCTAATTCTATTAGTAATAGACAATTAATCATTAATGAAATCAATCATAGAATTGAGATGATGTTTAATAATCCGGATTTAAATTTAAAAAATTGAGTAAATTGTGGATCAGACAGTTTTTGAGATTACTTTTTCAAACCAACTTATACTTTTGAATACAAAAAATTAAATGCTAATCCAAATAATAATACTAACCCTAATTATAATCGTGATGAAGGGATTGTCCATGTTAAATTAGTTCCAATCCATAACAATTATATTTTTCCTGAGTTTAGTTTTGATGTTCGGGTATATACTAATAATAATGATGGAGATATGGTTTTAACTCCAAGCATAATTAGTCGTGAAGTTAATAATTTATTTTCGAATTTTTATACTCGGACTCAATTAGAAACTAAAATGCAAGATGCTAATTATCGTAAACAAAGTTTATTACCATTAATTAAGATGAATAATGGAGAAATTAGTGCAAATGTTTTTGCAAAATTTATTAAAGATATTCATTTAGATAATAATGCAACAATTAATGATCATGTTTGATACTTAATTATTGATTTAAATAGTGATAATTCATATTATTTTTATGATAATAATTTGCAAAAATACACTAAAAGTATCAAGATTCCTATTGGAACTCCAAAATTTAAGGACCCTGATTATAAAATTAAAATTAAATTATCTATTAATAAGGATAAATTAGCAAATAGTTTAAAAGAATGCACTGATATTGTTGAATTTAATCATAAATATGATACTTTAGAAGAAAAGTTAGTATTTTTTAACATAGATAAAAACCAAGATTGAATTACTAATATTGATTTTAGTGAATACTATGATAATGGAGGTAGACACTTAAGAATTGTTTTAAAAACTAAAGATAGTTTTAATTCAAATGATAACACTTATACTGCGGTTGAATTTATATTTGGAGAAAATAATTGAAATAAAGTGAATGGTGATAACATTTATTACACTTCATTTAATAATTACAGTTATAAAAATGAAAATGTAATAACCCCAATTAATGTTGATATTGATTATAATGAATCTAAATTATGAAATTATATTCATTCATTTAATGACTATAATGAATTTTTAGACAATACAAAGAATAATCCTGATGTTTTAAAATCATATTTAATTATTAATAATCAAGGTTAACTGGATTCTAATCCAATTGCAAATGTTAGTGTAAACTATACATCGACATTGAGTAGAATTAGAGTTCAAGTAGATTTAAAAAATGGTTATAAATTTGTTGATAGTGATATGTATACAACTGATAAATCATTTTATCTAGGTAATATTTGCTTAAGAAATGATTTACCTAATCAAATTTTGCAAAAAACAGATTTATATTTAAATACTGAATTAATCAAAAACTATAAATTAAATTCAAAAAATATTGATGATTTTTGTGATAAATTTAATGAAAATCATGATGATTATGACCAAATATTTTTAGATAATTTAAAAAAAGACAATCCAATTTTTAAGCAAATTCAACCTGAATATTTAAAAGCTGATTGATATATAAATTTGGAAGGAAAAACTATTTTAAGATTTACAGTTTGTATGAATGATGGATATTATTTTTTTAGAAACAATGTTCGGGAAAATTCTGATCCTAATTATTACCAATTTTATAACCAATATGAAATTAATGTTGATGATTTAGTGGCTGATGACCAATTAGTTGTTTTTGGACATAAAGTGGATAAAGGTTTGATAATTGGTTTATCAGTTGGTGGAGGAATTCTATTAATTGGAGTAATTATTACAGTTTGATCATTATATGTTTATTTTCACAATAAACGCAGATTAGAAAGATCAAGAAAGGAGGATTAATATGATAGGTTTATTAAAGGTTTTACTTTTGTCATCATGTGTTCCAATTGGAATTGCACCAATTAGTGTGGAGGTGGTAGTTAGGAGCAAAAAGGATTTAAATAAAAAAAGTTTAAATAAACCAAATTATATTGTAATGTCTAATACAAATAAAGAAGTAGAATATGAGTTTGATAAGGTTGCAAATGAAAAATTAACAAGTGTTACAAGTGTGGAAGGAAATTTTATTTTAAATTTAGGAAATATATTTGACTTAACAGAATATTATTTAAATCCATTATTATCAAATTTCGATTTTAGTAATTATTTTGAAAATATATCTATATATGAATCATCATTATCATTTAAGAATTTAAATTTATATGGAAATTCTGATGGTCATACTAATGATTCACATAGTAATCATGATTTTATTTATAAAAACAATAATTTTTTTAATGATAATTTTGAAAAGTTTAGTACAAATAATGGAAAGGTGCCAAATAAGTCAAATAATAATACAGAATGTTTTATACATTTTTCTGAAAAAAAAGACAACTTGCCTATTATTAAAAATATTTTAGATAATTCAGAATTAACAATTTCTGAATTAATAAGAGATAACTTAAACTCTAGTTATTACTATGTAGAATATTGCGTACATGATAATGGTATATCTAATCATGATTCAGGAATATTTAATTATTATCCAAAATATTCATTAAATAACTCCACAGGTTGCATTACACTTGATATTGTAGGTACATATTATTTACGAGATGTCGGTTCTGGAGGATCTTGATCCTCTGTTTCATTGAAATTTAAAATAAATGGGTATGACACTTATCAATTCACCCTTCCCTACTCCACTCAACAAATTTATTATGATCTTGTTGAGAATAAAGATCGCCCAATTCCAGCTAAAATTTCAGTTTATACAGATTCAGATTTAAATAATTTATGGTCCAATGCAATTAATCAAGCAAATATTAAAAATCAATGTGAAACTATTAAAAAAAATATGCTTGATTATATTGATAATAGTGATGATTTTAAAAATATGGGAATTAACTCAAATAATGTCAGTTTGTATATAGATTATTCAGATTTAATTAATAATAAAAATAATGTTTATTTTAAACTAAATCTAGATAATATTAAAGATTTAATTCCAATTAAAAAAGATATTATTGATAAGGTTGGTAATGGATTTAATAATGTAAGTTGAAATGAAAGTACAAGTCAATTGATTTTTAGTTCTAAGGTTGTTTTAAAACCAAGTGATAAATATAATCCTGCAAATGAAGCAATTAAAAATTTACTAAAAATTACTCCATATGGAACAGTGAGCCAAAACTTATCTTATTTTGATCGTAAGAAAGAATTTAATGATTTATATATTTTAAAAAGTGATAATTTGAGATTAATAAATTCTAATCCATATAATATTAATTATCAAGATTGTCTTGTAACATATAATAATATTTTATTTATTCAAAAATATGGTTTAGATTTATTATTTAATTTTGAATTAAAAGTTTGTGATCCTAATAATAATGAATATATTTATAATTTTGATAATTTAAAAACTGAAAAAATATATAATTATGGCCATTATTCTCTAAATTTAGATTGTAATCATGTGATTAATAACATTATTAAAAATAATGTAATTAAAATGGATATTGAATTTAGTCAAAATGGTATATTTGTTTCAGATTATCAATATCTAAACCAATTAACTGAATTTGGTTATGATGTGCAATTAAAATTAAAATCTGTATGTGCAACAGTGAGTAATGAACAAGATTATCAACCTGCAAAATGAACTTTAGTGTCAAATCAAGCTCCAGATAATGAATTTGAAACAAACCCTTATGATTATTATGGAACATATTCAACTGGTTCTCCATTTATAATTTATTTAAAAAATAGTTATATAGTTTCTGCATCTAATAATAATACTATTATTGCTAAATATAAATTATTTATAAATGATGTTGAAATTACTTCAGACCCTAATGATGGGATTAAGTTTGATACAGCCCAATTTTTCCGTGATGCCTTAAATGGACAAAATCAAAATCCTAATTTAAATATTAAAATTCGTGTTAAGGAATATGACCCTAATTCTCCTGGTGAACAAGATAAGGATAAATATAATAAGTTAGTATTTGGTTTAGATGTGAATATGAATATTTTTACTAATGCTAATAATTTTCAATTGAATGGATGAGATGATCCAAGTCTAGAAATTGAAAAGGAGCAATATTTTAGTGAAGATAGTGATAAATATAGAGAGTTTGCTGATGAAAATACTGGTATGTATATTCCTAAGGTTGTATGGGTCAATTCAGTTGCACAAAATGGTTTTAAATATGATCCATTAGATGAAAATGGAGAATTACTAGATGGGGTTGGTGTTGAAAGTGCAAATATTGATTTTGCTGCAGGTTATATTGCTGAAATTAATGCATCAAGTTTTAGAGCAGGAGACTTTAGCTCATCACAATTAACAGGAAACTATAATATTAGTTATGATAGCACTAAGGTAGATTATGAATCTAAAATTCCAACTGTTTATGAATATCAATTTAGCAATAATTATTATACTAAACCTAAAATTAATGAATCCTTATTATTACCTGGAACTACATTACAAATTAATAGTAATAATTTAACTCAAACTGTTTTGAAAAGAAAAGATAATAATAGTTATTCATACCAATTTTGTATATACAATCCTGATTTTATTAATTCTGAAGGAAAACAAAAACCTATTTTAGATTTATATAATAACTATGTGGATATGAATCATGAACCATTATTTGTGGATTTTTGAGACACATATCATGGGGCTAATTTATTAAAATACATTCAAAAATCACAACCTGATTTTGCTCTTGATTCTGCTAAGGAATTAAGTTATTTAGAAACATTGAGTTATTGAGATTCTTATATTTTCAATTATACTTCTCAAGTTGATGAGCTTCTATCATTAAATTCTTTTTCACATTCACCAATTGCAATAAATTATGCTAATTTTGAAGATGTTAAGAGAATTGTAATTAATAAAATTGATTCGATATTAACCAAATGATATAGAGCAAATAAATCAAATGATATTCTATATTTAGGAAATGATGAAAACTCAGATTATATTATTGATGATTATGTTGGAAATGAAGTAAGTTCACCAAAATTTGATGAAAAAATTCAGCAATTAGTTGATAATTATAAAAATGGAAACAATGATTCAATTT
This sequence comes from uncultured Ureaplasma sp., assembly GCA_944322645.1. Classification (GTDB taxonomy): domain Bacteria; phylum Bacillota_I; class Bacilli_A; order Mycoplasmatales; family Mycoplasmoidaceae; genus Ureaplasma. The sequence goes on along the minus strand of CALUPI010000031.1, from coordinate 4,849 downwards.
CTTTTAATATTTATGCAAATTCCGAATCCATAAAAATAAGTGGTCAAACTATTATTAATTTCTTTAATACTTCTCAAGGTGATGATTTAAGTAAATTAAATACTAAACCAATATTATTTAATTCTAATTTTGTAGGAGATATTGCTAATAATAAACCAAGTTTTGATGATAAATATCCTGGATTAAATAAGGTTGAAAAAATTAAGAATTTAATATATAGTAAAATTTATAATAGAATTAATTCTTTCTTTAATAAAAATGAACCTTACAAGCTAGATGTTGATTATGAATTAGAGTTTTATAAGGATAAAAACTGTAGTGAACTCATTGATAATATTGATTTAGCATCTAGATACTTATTAAGTTATGAATCTGATCCTGAAATATTTGATAATACAATATATGTAAAAATAATTGCAAAAAACTCAAATCAAGTAAGTAAAAAAACTGACCATAATGTGCATTTATTATTAGGTGAAAGTGTTCAAACATTTAATAATACATCAAATTTAAATGATGCTGATGATGAAATTGAAGTTGATAATAATTCAAATGAATCTATAACTGAATCTAGCCAAGATTGAATATGAATATTATCAGTTACTACTGCTTCAGTAATTTTGATTGTTACAATTATAACAATTTTAGTATTAAGACATAAAAGAAAGAAATTGTAATTTTAAAAGGAGATATATATGTTTAGTGTTTTGAAAATTTTAAATTTTATTATATTTAGTTCATTTTCATCAACATTATTAACACCATTATATATTAATGATTGTCATAATATGTCTCAAAACTTTTCAAATTTTAATTTTGAAAGCATTTATGAAATTGATGATAATAATAGAAATTTAATAATATTAAATTCAGAGGATGCTAGTGATAGTATTAATAATTTAAATTTAAGTGGTATACAGGTGATAAATAATTCATCAATAAATTATCAGTATAATAAGAACAATATTAATAATGTTTTTGAATTTCAACATTATTTTAATGGAAAACAAAAGTGAATACCTAATGTTGCTTTTGAAAACAATGATATAATAAGTCCTTTATATTCTCAAAAAATATTTGATTTTGATAATTATTTTTTAAGTTTTGATTCTAATGAACTAAATAATTATATTGATGATATTGAATATATAAATTTATCACATAATTCAGAACCATTTTTATATGATTTATTTTCAGGTTTTATGACAACAGAGGATTTTTCTACATTAAAATCAGCATATAGTATATGTAACGAAGCAACAATACCAGAAAATGAATACAAAAATATTGGTATGTTGAATCAACTATCTAGCACAAATAGTATTATTAATAGTTCTTTTACTAATAATTATGATTTACAGGGTGGTAGCGTGTCTGAATTAAATCAGGAATCAGCAAATAATGCAAAAAATCAAGATAAATATATTAATTGTTTTTCGTCTATATATGATGATTTTAGTGATAAATCTGTTAAATTTTTATTAAATAATAAAAATAGAAAAGTAGAAATATTGTCTAATTATTATTTACAAAATAATAATGAATTTACATATTCATTTTTAGGATATTTTCCTGAATTTTGTATTAATTCTAATAATGAACTTTATTATTATATATATGTTTTTAGTGCAGTTTATTCCTCTAATTATAATAATACATATAAATTTGCATATAATGAATTTAAGTTTTGAATTCCTGAAAATCAAAAATTTAGCATCACTCTCCCATATTCAAGTAAGCAAATTAAATATGATTTATTTGAAGATAGTAAATCCCCAATTTTCAATAATGTGGTTAAAATTAATTCTTCAATCACTAATCCTATGTTACATTTAGATGATATTAAATCACAATTAGATAATATTATAATTAAAATTCAAAATTATATTAATTCTAATTCAAATATTTCTAAAATAGGTGCAACAAGTGAGAATTTTAGTTTTAGTTATGATTTAAATAAAATTGATTCATTATCAAAAAATATTGATTTACAATTTCATTTTAATGACGAAATTGCAAATTTAATTCCAATTCAAAATGATATTTTGAATCAATCATATAGTTCAAAATATTTTAGTTATGATAAAAATAATCACACATTTAATATTCATGTACCAATTGATATTTCATTTGAATATAATAATGACAATTTAATTAGCAATATTAATATCATTCCTTATGATGTTGCATGTGAAAATATTAAATATTATAGTAAAGAAATTGAGTGTGATTATATTCTAAATAATAACTTGATAAATATTGTTAATAATCAATTATATACTCAGGCAGATTGACTATTAATGAAAAAATATGGATATAAATTGACTTTAGCATTTAATTCTGAAAACAATTTAGAATATACATGAAACCAAACTTTTAATAATCTTAATTCTCAATTTATCATTATCAACAACCCAAATTGAAGTGTTAATTTACAAATTAATATAGATGTGAATTCTTTTTGTTTGAATTTAGATAATTTTGTCGGTAATAGTAACATAAGTTTAAAAAAGATTATTGTTGAAATTCCAACTGATCAAAAAACTCAAAAAGCAAAATGGACAAAAGTTAGTAGTTTACCATTTGAAGATGATAAGGATTATAACATTAATGATTTAGATTCATTATCTACCTATTATGGTCAATATTTAACAGATGATTTTTTTAAATTAAAAATTTTTGATCAAGAAAAGATAGTTTCAAGTGTTAATTCCAATATTTTAGTGGACAAATATAAGGTTTTTATAAATGATATTCCTTTTGATTGTGGCAATGGTATTTTAGATTTTTTTAATGTATATGCACAATTATGCATAAATAATAATTTTAATAATATATTTAAAATAAGAGTTAAACAATATGATAGCACTATAGTTGGAGAAACTGATATTAACAGATATAATAAACTTATTTTTGGTATTGATGTTCAGTTTCAAAATAGAAATAAAATGATAAATATAAATTCTAGTCAATCAAAGATTGTTTGAGTGGATTATAAATCTCCAAAACTATTTTTAAACCCATTTGGAGTGGGGAGCTATGGTTATATTGCTGAATTAAATTTAGTTGATAACGATAGATATCAATTTAATAATTTATATAATAATTATGAAATTAATAACCATATATTTAATAATAGTGGATATGATTTTAGTATTCGTGAAAATATTAGTAATGGATCAATGAATGTAGAAAGCAATGATATAATGGAATTTATTACTATGCGAAATAATGATAACCTATATGGTTTTCAATATAGCTTATATAATTCAACTTCAAATAATATTATTAATATTTATAATGAATTTATTAAATCATATAAACCAATTTTTATTGATTTTTGAGATAGTGAGCCTGGTCAAAGGTTATTTAAATTTTTAAATAGTGAAGATTCAAGGTTTAATAAAAATATCATTAATCAATTAAACTATAATCAAATATTATATTTATGAGATTATTATATAAATAATTCTGGGTTAATAATTGATAATGAGAATATTGACATTTCTAACTTTAAATTTTCAAACTTAAAATATAATCAAATAGATGTTAATAAGATTATTTTAGATATCCAAAATAATATAAGCAATACCTTAAATCTTGATGTTAAATTAGGTGTTGATTATTTAATTGAAGATTTTGATGGTAAAAATTTAGAAAAAGCAACTAAATTTATTGATAAATTAAATGAATTAAAAACTAATAGTAATTCACTTGTTGTTTTTGAAATAAATGCCATAAATACCTCAAAACTGATTACTGGAAAAAATAAAATTAGTATTGAATATATATATGACAATGAAATTGATACACGTATTTCATTGTTAAATGTAAATTTAACTGATATTATTTTTAATTCTGAATTTGATAATGGTACTCATAATTTTGATGAAATGTTTGAAGGAGAATCTAAATTTGATAAAGTTGAGAATTTAATTATAAATAACATTAAAGAGCAACTTGAATCAATATTAAATTTAGATAATCTTGAATATAATGTTGATTTTCAAATAAATTTTGAATTAAATAGGGTAGAACTTGATTTAAACAGTGGTATTAATTATTTATTAAATTTAAATAATACTAAGAGTAGTTTTGATAAGCAATTAATAATTAATATTAATGCTATTGGTGATAAATTAAAAGATAATTGTTCTACTTCTATTTCAAATAATTCAACATATCAATATAAATTTAATGATATACCTAGTATTGATAATAATAATTCATCAAAATCAATTCCTAATTGAGTTTGAATATTATTATTAGGAATTGGAATAATTTTAATAATTGGAATATTTATAATAATTATTGTTATTCTTAAAAAGAAAAAGAATAAAATTTAATATAATTTTAATTATTACTTGTTAAAATTTCAATACTATAAAAGATAATTCAGTTGAATCTAGTTCAGAGTCTTCTTCACAAGATTGAATTTGAATAATGTCTGTTTCAATTGCTGTGGCAATTATAATTGTGGTCATTATTACAACATTGGTTTTAAGACATAAAAGAAAGAAAATTTAAATATATTAAAACATTAATTTGGTAAACTCCATTTTAATGTTTTTTTAATGCTTGTTTTAGTAAATTTTGAAATTTTTTCATTATTTATTAATGAGGTGAAAAAGAATTAAAAACCAAAACTCTAAGTTCAAACATGTTTTGCAAGAATATGATGTTGAGTGAGTTGAAATTCACAATTATGATTTATCTGCTAAATTAAAAGATAAAATAAAGATAGAAAAATCAAATAATATTGCAAAAGACAAGGAATCTAAAATGGCAAAAAAAAGTAAAATTGATTTGTTGTATGAAGTTGTGCTAAATTTAAAAGAGGAATTTAGTG
>CALUPI010000030.1 GCA_944322645.1 uncultured Ureaplasma sp. | reverse complement strand
CTGCTCATATAACTCTATTGGATTTACATCATGCTGAATTTTTTTAATAATAATTGCTGTTTGATATGGTCTATGTCAATTTCCCATTTTTGCCTCTTTTCTGGGCAATTTATCTCAAACTCTCTACAAAATAAAAAAAATAACAACCACAACTATATTATATAGTGTTGCAATTGTTATTTAAATGTGGAAAAATCCTAAAAAGGATTTTTTAATAATTTGAAAAAAACTTTAAAGATGTATTAGTATCACCAGTTGGAGATGTTTCATCAGCACTAAAATCAAGAATAATTTTAATAGACTTACTATAATTATTGTCAACACTAAACGCAAATGGTGACTCAACATTCACTAATTTATCAGATAAACTTAACGTAGATTCTCCCTTATTTGAATACAAAATAGTTATCATATTAGAAATTGTAGGAATAATTTCATCTTTATTTTCATTTAAAACAATTGCGTTTAATATTGTTGAAATAGATGACTGATCATTAATATTATCTACAGTTATACCATTATTACTTAAAAAGGTTTTTGTGATAATATTTTGATAATTAGAATCAATTAATATTTCTGTACATAATGTAAATGGAAAAGTGAAAGTCTTTGATTTACTATCTGGTGAAATTTGAATTTCAATATTTACATCATCATTAATTGTAAGTGTTACATTGTTATCTATAATTTCATAAGTATATTGTGTTGGATTTAATTTATTAGAAAAAATACTAGTAATAATTGAAGTTATATAATTATTTAAATTTTCAGTTGTACAAATTGAATTATTAAATATTGATTCTTGTACTAAATTTAAATAATTGCTAATTGGAGAAATTATAGCTGATGGAAATTCAACATTATCAATCATAAATGAATATAATGGAATATTATTATTTACAAATACAAATGAAACATTAGAATCTGAATTATTAACAATCTGGAAATTGATTGAATTTGAATCTTGATCATATTGAATAGTACAATTTTCAGGAGGCAATTGATTATTAAATAATCTAAGGATAATTTGGGATTTATTCTTATCAATTTGATTAGAATTATTAATATTTAACTCAGTAAATACTTGTTTTAATAATTGAGATGTAATGCTATTAGTGCTAATTTTAATTTCTTCTTTAGGTCAACTAATATTATTAATAGTAATAGTTTTGCTATCGTTAGAAACAGTAACATCACCTTGAATTGAATTACCATTAACAAAAAATCTATAACCACAATTATCATTTAAAGTTATTTTAATATATGAAGATCCAAAAGTCATTGTATATAAATTAGGATCTATAACATCATAAATTCAATTTGGTGGAGTATCACTAACTTTTTGATTATTTAGAAAAATATTTCAAAATCGATATAATGGTGAACCCTGATAATTAATTTGATCATTTGCAGTAGATAAATGGATTTGATTAATTTCGATAAATTTATTAATTCTAGTTGATGAATTCATCATTGATTCATTAACAATCAATCCATTGAAACAAAATAAATTAACATTAAGGGTTTTTCCGTTATTAGTAATAGAAATTGCATTGGAATCATCTGAATTTATAAAATTAAATTTACTTGATGAGTTTAAACTTATACTTAATTTTATTTTAGCAACATTGGGTAGATAATCATTATATGATGCTTTTTTGTCCAACAAAGACATTGTTATTTGATCAATATCATTTATTGATAATTTATAATCATTTGGTGATAATGTTGAATTAAAAAGATCCACAACATCTTTTTTAAATTTAGAATTATTAATTGCGATAGGTGGAACCATTGAGTCCAAATCAGATGGATAAATAATATTGTCACTAAATACTAAATTTTGTAAGTTATTTAAAACACGTGAGTCAATATTAATTTGAGTATTATATAATTCTAAATTCTTAAATGAAACTTCCTTTGAAATTTCAGGATCAACAATAGTTATATTTTCCGATGGATTAGAAAGATCAAAAATAGCATTAATGTATAAATTTATAGAAATATTAACTTTTGGATTGTTTTCATCAGTATTATCAGTAACTATATTTATATCATCACTAGTAAGTTGAGAACTTAAATCTGGTTGTTCTTTAAGTATGTATTCTAATATTGCCTCTTTAAACTTATCATTATTTAAATTAGTTATATTGGTAATTTGATGTTCAGTTATGTAATTTTGAGTAAAATCAAAAATATTTGATGCATTGATAACATAAGGATCGTATCAAACTACATTTAATGTAGCTATTTTTGAATCCTCTTTGTCAAATGAAACATCTGTAACATTTATAGTGTCATCAAAGATATAATTGTTAGTTATTTTAAATGTCATAGAATTATCATTAATGCTTAAATCAAAATCTACATTTTTTAATGATTCATTAATATATTTTTTAAATGATGATAAATTTTCTTGATTATTAAATCACTCAACTTCACCATTTTTATTTTTACTAATTTTATTTAATTGGATAAATGTATTTATATATTTTATAAAATTATTATTTAGTTTAATAATTTTAGTTTCATTATGTTTATTTACAATAACTACTATTGTAGGAACAACTACAACCGCAGTTGCACCCACACCAATTCCTAAAATGAGCAAAATTTGTTTAGTTTTTCTTTGCATTGGACTAATATACCTTCCTTTATGTTTTATATTAATAAAATTTTACCTTATTATAATATTAATGAAAAAAATATTTTTTTTATTATATTGATATAAAATTATAAGTAGAAATATTTTTTATTTCTAATTTTATTTTAATTAAGAGGTATTGCAATGAGCAATTTTAATAAAATTAATGTTTATAGTGAAATTGGAAACTTGAAAAAAGTTTTAGTTCACACTCCTGGTTTAGAAATCGACTACTTAACTCCTCAACGTTTAGATGAATTGTTATTTAGTGCAATTCTTGATCCAGTTCGTGCTCGTGAAGAACACAAAGAATTTATTAAATTACTAGAATCACAAGGTGTTGAAGCTGTTCAATTATGTGATTTAACAGCTGAAGCTTATAAAGCTGCATCAGCAGAAGCAAAAGAAGAATTTATTAAAAAATGATTAGATGAAGCAACTCCAAAATTATCTCCATCTAATAGAAAAGTTGTTTATGAATTCTTAAAATCACTAGAAAAAAAGCCTGTAGATATGATTCGTAAAATGATGTCTGGAATTCTTGATCGTGAATTAGGAATTAAAAGTAAAGTTGAATTAGTGGTAGATCCAATGCCTAACTTATATTTTACTCGTGATCCATTTGCATCAGTTGGTAATGGTGTTACAATTCACCATATGTTCCGTGAAACTCGTAGACGTGAAACACTTTTTGCATGATTTATTTTTAATAATCATCCTGAATACAAAAACACTCCAGTTTACTACAATAGAAATTTACCATTTAGTATTGAAGGTGGGGATGTATTTGTTTATAATGAAAAAACTTTAGTAATCGGTGTTTCAGAAAGAACGCAACAAGAAGCTATTCAAACATTAGCTGAAAATATTAAAGCTAACAATGAAGTTAAATTTGAAACTATCTATGCAATTAATGTTCCAAAAATGAGTAACTTAATGCACTTAGATACATGATTAACAATGTTAGATACTGATAAATTTTTATACTCAACAAATATGATGAGTGTATTAAAAATTTGAAAAATTGATTTAAAAGCTGAAGAAATTATTTGAAGAGAAATTAATGAACCATTAGCTGATTTCTTATCATCAATTATTGGTAAAGAAGCTACATTAATTCCTGTTGCTGGTCATGGTGCAACTCAAATTGAAATTGATGTTGAAACTAATTTTGATGCAACTAACTATGTAGCTGTTGCTCCTGGTGTTGTTATTGGTTATGACCGTAATAGAAAAACAAATGAAGCTTTAAAAAAAGCTGGACTAAAAGTTTTAACTTGAAATGGTGATCAATTATCTTTAGGTATGGGTTCTGCACGTTGTATGACTATGCCTTTATATAGAGAACCAGTTAAAAAATAATATTATTGTAAAAAAACTTAAAATGTTTTAAAATATAATTAGTGCAAAATATTATTTTTACACATATATTAATTAAAAAGGAATAAGTTATTATGGCTTGAAATTTAAAAAAACCTCGTCACTTTGATACATTAATGCACTTCACAACTGAAGAAATTATGTACTTAGTTGATCAATCAATTAGAATTAAAAATAATGATAGAAATGGTGTTGTTGCAGACACTTGTAAAGGAAAAGCAATTGTAGGAATTTTTGAAAAAAATTCTACACGTACAGCTAATGCTACTTTCCGTGCTGCACACTATTTAGGTATGGATTATTTTTATAATGGACCAACAGGTTCTAATATGGGTACAAAGGAATCAGTTGCTGATACTGCTAATGTATTCACTGAAATGTATGATATTGCATTATTTAGAACTTTTGGACATGATAAAATTCAAGATTATGCAAAAAATTCAGGAATTCCATTAATCAATGGTTTATGTGACCAAGAACACCCAACTCAAACAATTGCTGATTTACAAACAATTAAAGAAGCATTTGGTTCATTCAAAGGCTTAAAAGTTGTTTTCTGTGGTGATTACAAAAACAACATGGGTGCTTCATGAATGTATGCTTGTGCATTCGCAGGAATGGATTTAGTTATGTTTGGTCCTAAATCTTATGAAAAGCAAATTAATCCAGAAATCTTAAAATTCTGTAAAGAACTATGAGCTAAAAATGGTGGATCTATTTCTTTTACAGAAAATAAAAAAGAAGCTGCAAAAAATGCAAATGTAATTGCTACTGACGTATGAGTATCATTAGGTGAATCATTTGACTTATGAGGTCAACGTTTAGAAGAAATGCATGCATTCCAAGTTGATGCAGAAATGATGAAAATGGCTGCTGATAATGTTATCTTTATGCACTGTTTTCCAGCATTCCATGACATGAATACTGAATATGGTAAAAAAGTTGCTGAAATGTATGGTAAAAAATATCCAATGGTAGCTAGTGGTGCTATTGAAGTAACTGATGAAGTATTCTCAAATAAAAAATGAAATTGATCATTTGTTGAAGCTGGAAATCGTTGAACTTCAATTGCAGCAATTATTCAAGAATTATTAAAATAATTTAGTAGGTAAATAATTTATGAAAATAGTTATTGCATTAGGTGGAAACGCTTTAGGTGATAATCCATCTGAACAAAAAGAATTAGTAAAAGTTCCAGCTGAAAAAGTTGCAACTTTAACTAAGCAAGGTCATACTGTGGTAATCGGCCATGGTAATGGACCTCAAGTTGGTATGATTTTTAATTCATTTAGTGATGCTCGTAAAGTGAATCCAAAAACTCCTATTATTCCATTTGCTGAAGCAGGTGGTATGAGTCAAGGTTATATTGGTTATCATATGCTTGCTGCAATCCAAACTGAATTAAATAAACTTAATGTTAATAAAAATGTTGCATATTTTGAAACAATTACTTATGTAGATCCTAATGATCCTGCATTTAATAATCCAACAAAACCTGTTGGTCCATTCTATGCAACTTTAGAAGAAGCAAAAGCTTCTAATCCAAATTCTAAAATTGTTGAAGATGCTGGACGTGGGTATAGAGTTGTTGTTCCTAGTCCAAAACCAATTGATTTTTTAGGTATTGGTGCAATTAAAGAATCTATCGATAATGGTACTATTGCAATTGTTGGTGGTGGTGGTGGTATTCCTGCTATCAACGAAAATGGAGTAATTAAAGGACTTGATGGTGTAATTGACAAAGACTTTACATGTGCTAAAATTGCTGAAAAAATTGATGCTGATGTATTTGTTATATTAACAGCTGTTGATCATGTATACGTTAATTGGGGTAAACCTGATCAAAAAGGACTTGAAGTTGCAAGTGTAGCTGAAATGGAAAAGTACATTGCTCAAAATCAATTCGCTCCAGGCAGTATGTTACCAAAAGTACAAGCTGCAATTAACTTTGTAAAAGGTAAACCTGGAAAAAAAGCTATTATTGCAGATTTAAAAGATATTGAAAAAGCTTTAGAAGGAAAAGTTGGTACAGCAATTATTGCTTAATCAACTTTGGGGTATTAAAAAGTGCTATTGATATAGCACTTTTTTTTATTGAATGTAAAAAAATGATATAATTATTAGATAACATAAAAATTTTAATAAAAAGGAGTTATATGGCTAAAAATTCTAATAATGTTATGCAAAAGAATAAACAAGATATTGAACGTAGTCTAGCCAATGCTCCATTATCAAAAAAAATTGGATTTTTTTCTGCTATGTTAGTAGTAATTGGTTCATGTATTGGATCTGGAATATTCTTTAAAGCAGGAAATGTATTATCCAATTCACAGGGTTCAATTATATTTGCTATGTTTACATGGATATTTGCATCTTTTGGTGTATTATGCATGGCACTGGCACTAATCGATATTACTAGTGCTAGAAATGACAATTTATCAGTAATAGGTTGAACTAAAACATTTAATAGTAGAAGAGTATATAAAGCATGTAAAAATTTTATGTTTTATATTTATGCACCATTAAAATATTTTTTTATGCCATTATATTGTATTCAAGCATTTCAAGATGGAGTGGCAGCAATTTATATCAATTCCGGACATTCATATAATGGTTTTGGGACAAATGCAGACTGAGCAATAATAATGGTTATTGCAATTGCAATGTCATCATATTTTATTGTTGTTAATGGATTATCTGCACGTGCTGGTAATATACAAAGCGTAATGATAATGACAGTTAAATTCTTTCCATTAATTTTTGCAGCAGTAATAGGATTTGTAATTTTTGGAATGAATAATGGTCAATTTGTTGGAGATTATGCTGTTGGTTTTGTTCCAAGCAATGTTGACAATGAAGTAAGTAGATATACTTTTAATACTTTTTCACCTGGATTTGGAATGTTTATTGCTTCAATTAGTATTTTTTATGCATTTGATGGTTTCTATGTTGCTGCTGGTATTAAATCTGAATTGAAAGAACCAAAAAAAACTCCATCAATTATTTTAGTAGGATTAGTTGTAACAACAATTATATATTTAGTAGTAGCTGTTTCAATGTCATTAGGAAGTAATGGAGGAAATCCACAAGGCTTGGTGCAATGATTTGCAAAACACAATTTATTAATATTGTTTGCAATATTTGAAATTTTATTAGCAATAAGTATATTTAGTGTTTTAAATGGTTTTTCATTGTGATCTCCAAGATTTATTGAAGATTTAATTTTAGAAGGTGAGTTACCATTTAGTAATAAATTTGCCCATAAAATAGGTGGTGATAAGAAAAAAGTTGGTGTCATTTATATGTTATCAACAGCAATTCCAACCATTATAATTCTATACACTATAGGTGGGTTAGCATATATTAATAATTATGATGCTAGTGGTGTATTCTTTGCTAACACAAATGATCTTCAACATATATTTGGATCAAATGCTAATTTAAAAGAAATATTTGGAAATGACATAATAAGTGGAAATGTAGATAATCAACCATATGAATACCTGGTGTATCATTATGGAACTGGAGTTGGTAGTTTATATACATTTAATGATGTAGTTTCAAATTGATCAGCACTATTTATTTTCTTATTTATTACATTTGCCATTTATGGTGGAATAAAAAACAAAAAATCAAAAAGAATAAAAACATCTAACTTCAAATATTTTATGCCATTTGCAATATTATCAGTTATTTTAATCTCAATATGCTTGTTAATGGGATTATTAGAACCATTTGTAAACTTATTCTTATTGTATAGAATTAATGTATCTGTATATCAAGATGTATTAGTATCAAGAATAATGACAGTAATTGTTCTATTTGTTTATATTGCAATAATGTTATTACCAACATATGTATCTGATTTTATGTTAAAGAAAAAATATGGATCATATCAAAGAGGAGAATTAATTAAGGTCAACAATATTAGAGCTGATTTAGGATTACCAATTGTTCATTCTTATCATGAATTAGAAAAACAAGAACTAAAAGGTACAATTGGAAATAGTCTAACTGATGAAGATTTACATATTAAAATTGAAAATAATTATGTATAATAAATTATGTATAAAGAAAGTAGTTTATAACTCACCTGAATTCCCTTTAATGTGGAATTAGGTTATCATGCTTAACATCATTTATTGTATTGTATGATATAAGAGTCATATTCTATTTGATATGACTCTTTTTCTTTATACATTATTTTATTTTATATATGGATAAATATGATTCAAAATAACGAAAATAACAAAAAAAACAAAAAAGATAATGTCTTAATTAATGAAAAAATTAAATTTAAAATTTTAGAAGTAATTGATGAAACTGGTAAACACCTAGGCGAAATGTCTAGAAATGATGCTCTAAAATTAGCACAAGATAAAGATTTAGATTTAATAGTTATTGCTATTCAAAATAATAAAGTTATTGCAAAAATTTTAGATTATGGTAAATTTAAATTTGAACAAAAAAGAAAACAAAAAGAAAACAAAAAAAATCAACAAGTAATAAAAGTTAAAGAAATTAAGGTAAAACCTTTAATTGGTGATCATGATTTAAAAGTTAGAGCTGATAATGCGCAAAAATGATTAGTTGATGGCAATAAAGTTAAATTTATAATTGAAGCTAGAGGTCGTATGTGTACTAAACAAGAATATATTCAGCTAGTATACAATAAATTCATTGAAATGCTAGATGAAAAAGGTAAAGTTACACAAGCTAATAAGCAAGTTAATAATTTTAGATATGAATCAATTATTGAACCAATTAAGTAATGGAATAATGGAGGATATGTTTTTATGAAAATTAAACACAAAACAAAACGTTCAGCTGTGAAAAGATTCAGCAAGACTAAATCTGGTGAATTAAAAAGAAAACATGCTTATCGTTCACATTTAGCACAAGGAAGAACTACTAAGGCTAAACGTCATTTAAGAAAAGATGCAATTTTAACGAAGTCAGACAAACAACGTTATACACATTGTTTATAGTATAAAGGAGAATTAAAATGAGAGTAAAAGGTGGAACTGTAACTAGAAGACGTCATAAAGCTGTATTAAAACAAGCAGAAGGTACTTGAGGTACAAGACATACATCATACCGTATCGCTAAACAAACTATTATTCGTGCTGGTGAATATGCTTATAGAGACCGTAGAAATAAAAAACGTGATTTTAGAAGATTATGAATTGCAAGAATTAATGCTGCTGTAAGAGAATTAGGTTATACATATAGTGCTTTTATGCATGCATTAAATGAAAAGAAAATTGAAATTAATCGTAAGATGCTTTCTGAATTAGCAATTAATAATCCAGATGAATTCAAATCTTTAGTAGAATATGTAATGAAAAAATAATAATTTCACTGATTAAAAAAAGGCTATATTTTAGCCTTTTTTTATTTCTAAAATGTCAATAAATTCTTTAAATTGTTCTAAATTAGAACTAGATATAGAAATTTTTAAAGTTACAAAGGATTTGTCAAAAAAATATTCAATAATATTAATTTTAAATAATTCGATATTTCTTTGAAAATAATCAAAAGATTTATTAGTGATTTTAATTATATAAATATTATTTTTTTCATAATTCATTAAATTATTTTCTAAAACTATCTTAGTTGCACTATTATATGTTCTTGATAATAGTCCAATTCCTAGTTGTGTTCCACCAAAATCTCTTGCAATTACCACTAAAGAATTGACAATATCTTCTTTCTTTAAGTTATTATAAATTTGTAAACCAGAAGATCCATGAGGTTCTGTTGATTCTTCATAAAATTCTTTTAATATATTACCTTCTAAAATTCTATATGAATAGCAAATATGTTTTGTATTTTTATGGATTCGAGAAATATTAGCAATTATTGAAGAAACATTTGAGATTGATGTAATATTACAATATGCATATGAATAAAAAGTAGAATTTTTTACCTTTAAAATACTATTCAAATTATTAATAACTGTTTTCATATTTATAATTTATAAGAAATGCATGATGCAATTGTATAATTATGTTCATAGCTTAAAGTTAAAAATAGTTTATAACCATTAATTTGACAAACTGGTGCTTCATTAGTCATAATAATACTAATTTGACTAAAAATAATAGTATGATTCATTGCTTTAATAATTGACTCTTTTAGAGCTCAAACACCAATCATAAACATTCTTTTTTCATAATCATTATTAAGCTTGGATAATTGTTTAATTTCATCTCGAGTCATATATCTATATGCAAAGTCCATGTTATTAAATTCTATTCGAGAATTTTCTACAATGTCAATGCCATGTCCAAAAAGTAAAAAATTCATGAATTATTTCTTTTTTCTTCTTTCTAATTCAATTTCATTGGATAATTGAGTAACTTTATTTTTCAAAATATTATTTTCATCAATTAACTTACTATTTTTGCTTCTCATTTTTTGCAACTCGGTATTTACTAAATTATAGTTATCTAATAATTTACTAAAATTATTTAGAATCTCATCAATTAAAATGTCAGTTTCATTAGGATCATAACCTTTATAGGTTTTTGTAATTTTTTTTTCAATTCATCTACTAAATTTTGCATTATATTCATTCTCAAATGCATAAACTTGTTTTTTTTCCATAAAATATACTCCTATATAATGTAATTATATATGAAATAATTTATAATTAAAATATAGTATGAAAAATTGTACAAAAACTTTTATTATTAATGATGCTCAAAAACAATTTATGGAAAAAAACTATTCAACATTTAAAAATTCCAATCACAATAATTATGTTGAAAAATTTTATAAAACCAAGGATTGATCTTTAACTATTTATAAATCCCAAAAAGCTGTGTTATGCGGAATTAATATTCATACAATTGAAAATGAACTTAATATTGATTTAACTAAAAATGAAATCGGTATGGATGAAGTTGGAGTTGGAGATTACTATGGTGGATTAGTGGTGTGTGCAGTTTTTTTATCAAAAAATGACTATAAAAAAATTAATTCACTAGATATAAAAGATTCAAAAAAATTAAGTGATAAACAAATAATTAATATTGCTCAAAAATTAATAAATATAGTTAATTTTGAAGTTTGTCAAATTTTTCCCAACGAATATAATTATTTATATGAAAAATTCAAAAATACACATATTATCAAAACTATTTTACATAATAATGCAGTTACAAATTTAATAATTAAAAATCAAATCAATAAATCTACAACTAATATAATCTTGGATGAATATGTGTCTCAAAATAACTACTATAAATATTTAATAGATGCAAATATACAAAACATCACTCAAATTAATGAATTCAAGACAAAAGCAGAATCACAACACATTTCTGTTGCTTGTGCTTCTATTATTGCAAGATATTATTTTTTAAAACAAATAGAAACTTTATCAAGAAAAGTTGGAATAGAATTGCCGCTAGGCGCTTGAAATGATAAAGTCAAAAATACATCTACATGAATATTAAATAAATATGGATATGATAAATTAAATGAACTTGTAAAAATTCATTTTAAAAACACAAAAAAGTTAATTTAAACTTTTAAATCATTGTAATAAATTATTAATATTGTCAAGATTTTTATAATAATAATTTCCCATTACAAATTTTTGAGTATACGGAAAAACCAATTCTGTGGTTTCTTGGTTTAAACCACCATCAAATTCAATAATATATTTTAAATTATTGTTGATTTTAAAATTATATATTTCTTTTAAATTGTCTAATGTTTTCAATATAAATGCTTGACCACCAAAACCAGGATTTACCCCCATAACTAATACTGAATCTATATTAAATAATAATAACTTATATTCATCAAATTTATTATTAGGGTTAATAACTATTCCTGCTGAAATTTTTTTTGATTTTATATAATTTATTAATTTTATACAATCTTCAATAGAATCTAAAACTTCATAATGAAAATAAATACATGTTGTTCTTTCACTACTAAACTTATCAATTCACTTTCAAGGATCAAGAACCATTAGATGAACATTTGCAAATATATTATTATCTATAGACAAAAAATATTGAAATTCATTAGCATTAAAACTGGTGTTTTTAACATAATCATATTCCATAACATCAAAATGAAATTCATTAATTCCGTTTATTTTAGAAATATTTATGCAGTTTTTTCATTGTTCAATACTAAATGATAATAAACTAGGTAAAATTGTTTTATTCATTTTTATTAGATATTCCTTTTAAAAAAATTGCAATGGCATCACTATTATTGTCACCAATAATAACTTTCATTTTTTCTTTTAATAATGGATCAGAATTACCCATACATATTGGATTTCCTACATTTTCTAACATATCTAAATCATTCAAAGAATCACCAAATGCATATGTATTGTCATTAGAGATCCCTAGCTTTCTTTGAATAAATTGAATACCAAGTCATTTTGAGACTCCAATTGATTCTACTTCTAAAAAAATATTGGAAACTGTTGATATTTTTACTAGATTTTTAAATTCAGTTTCTAAAAATGAATTATATATTTTTTGAATTACATCAGGTTCAGCCTTTATACCAACATGAACAATAGATTTAGATAATAATTCATTTAATTCATCAATATGAGAAAAATTATATATCATAGGACCAATTATAAAAAATTTAGGTTCTTTAATATCAATATTTATATTATCACCAAAATAAAAATAATTGATTGAACCATCTTCAAAAAATAAATTTAGTTGTCTTTTATATAATTTTGCTTGCTCAACAAATCATAAAACTATCTCTTTACTAATTGTTGATCCTAAAGTAATTAAGTTTTGATTTTTAATATCCCAAATATAATTTCCATTAGCTAAAATTAAATAATCAGATAGAGATAATTGATTAGCTAATTCTAAAATACCTTCAGTTAAACCTCTCCCAGTAGCTAGACAAAATATAAACTCTTTTTTTTGCAATTCATGAATAATTGATATAGTAGAATAATTAATTGTTTTTTTGTCATTTAATAATGTTCCATCAATATCAAAAAAAACTAATTTTTTATTATTTGACATTTTATATCTCCTGATATTTTTATTATATCTATAATATTGATTTAAAATAATAATTATGAAAATTAAAAATATAACATCAACTCAAAATGATTTAATAAAAAAAGTTAAATATGTATATGAGAACCAACATTTCGCTAAGAAACATAATTTATTTGTGATTGAAAAAGCAAAATTAATTTTTGAAGCAATTAATAAAAATGTGAATATAGAATTTATTTTAATTACTGAAAGTGAATATAAAATTTATAAAAATAAATTAGTTAAATATCTAAATGAAAATAAAGTTATATTTATAAATGAAAAAATATCAAAATATTTATCCATTAATGTAACTTATTCTAATATTTTTGCACTTTGTAAATATTTACCAAATAATAATTTTGTTATTCAACCAAATAAAAACTATTTATTGCTAGATTCAATACAAGATCCTGGGAACTTAGGGACAATTTTAAGAACAGCTTTTGGTTTAGGGATTGACAATGTATTTTTATATAATTGTGTTTATCATTTTAATAATAAATGTACAAAAAGTTGTAGTGGAGCCAATTTTAACAATAATATCGTTGTTGTGGATAAGTTGTTTGATTTTATAAAACTATTCAATAAAAAATATGACATCATTTGTACATCTTTAGATAATGATTCTGATAGTATAAATAATGTTAGTTTTCAAAAAAATAATAATCTAATAATTCTAGGTAATGAAGGTCATGGAATTAATAAAGATTTACAAAAAATTGCAAATAAAAAAATAAAACTTACAATGCATAATAACATTGAAAGTTTTAATGTTGCTATATTTGCAGCAATAATTTGTTTTAAGGTGTTAAATTAATTTTAATAATATTTAACTAATATTTTAAAATAGAGAAAACTTTACCTGTTAATTTTTCCTTGCCTTTTAAGGTTAATAATTCAATTAAAAATGCGCTTCCTGCAACTATTCCATTGGATAATTTCACTAATTTTTCAATTGCTTCAACAGTTCCGCCGGTTGCTAATAAGTCATCAATTATTAAAACTCTTTGGCCTGGTTTAATATCACCTTTATGAATCTCTATTGAAGAAGAACCATATTCTAAACTATAATTTACAGAAAATGTTTCTCTAGGTAATTTATTTGGTTTTCTTACCAAAACAAATGGTTTTTTTAATTTTAAAGAAAGTGGCACTCCAAATAAAAAACCTCTCGATTCAGCACCAACAATTACATCAATATTTAATGATTCAGCAAATTGTGCAAATTCAGAAATTATAGATTCTATAATTTCATAATTCGAAAATAATGGAGTTATATCTCTAAAAATAACACCCTTTTTAGGGTAATCAGGAATATCAATAATATATTCTTTTATTTTGTCATGTGAAATCATAATTTTTCCTTAATGTGCATTTATTCCAACAATGATTTGTTCATCAATTTTATCATACACAACTTTATTAATATGTGATTTTTTATTTTTTCTAACTTTTGTAATATATCATTCTCTTAAACATAGCATTAATACACAGAAAATGAAAGACAATGGGACAGTAATTATAAATGAAGTCAATGTACCAATAAATAAAATTAATTGATTAAAAATTAAATCTGTAGATACAAACAACATTAATAATAATCCATATATTATACTCATTAATAGAATATATGTTTGTAACTTAATTGTATATTTTAATTGTTTTAAACAACTATTAAATATTTCTTTATAAGAATATTCGATTTTTTTATTAAATTTAAACAATATATTATTATAAGTATTAAATATAAATATATTTGAAATTATAAATATACCTAAGAATATCATAATCGTATTAATATCTACTAGTATTCTTAATATTCCAATAATACCAATAGAAACTAAGTTAGTGATTATTGTAATTAATAGAATTGGTATAAAATTTAAAAAATTAACATATATTAATGAAAAAATACTTATAAAAGCAGTTGCAATTAACATTACCTGAATGGCATTGTTAAATAATAATGTTGGTATTGTATTATTCAATGTCACAAACGAAATGTTATTAGTTAATGCTGAATAAGGACTCGTTTTTATTCATGCAAAAATTTCATTAATATTTAGGGTGTTCTTAGAAATTAATGTATATTGATACATATTATTACCTAAGCCATTTTTATATATATTTGAAACAATTTTACTTGATTCTCAATTAATATTAAAATGATTAGTTAATTCACTCAACATTTTTTGAACATCACCTGATTGTGAAGAATTATAATAAATTACCATTTGAGAAAAATCATATGTATTTCCCATATATGATGGACCAATAGTTCCAAATAAAATGCAACCAATAATTCCTAATAATAAAACAATTGGAGTAGTTGAATAAATAATAAACTTAACTTTATTTAAACTAAATAATTTATTTATAGCAACATCTAATAAAGAATTCGTTGATGATACCGAAAACTTAGCACCTCTAACTTTTAATTTATTTAATATATTAATATATGGTTTGGATATTACTAATTTTGGATTATTCTTAAAAATTAAAAAATATGATAACGAATAAATTATTAAAAATAATACACAACTTGAAATTATATTAGCAAATAATAAGATAATTAAGGAACTACCAAATTCATTTACTTGGTTTTTACCAAAAAATAAAAATGTTAATGAAATTATTATTAATGGTATATATGTAACAATTGATGTTTTTATAAATGATTTTATACTGTTTAAAAAAGCATTATATAAATTGTTTTTGTTATACCTAATTGAATTCCGGAGATGTATTTGAGAATTGATCAATGGAATAAACATACATATTGTAGAAACAATTAATGCAATATATGTACTTACACTAAATAAAGTGTTTAATGACATCATCATAATAAAGGATAGTCCAAATGAAAATGCACTAGTTAATAATGATATAAGGCCAGGAAATCTATATAATATACTTACAATAATACCTATTATCAATATTAAAACTGATATACCAATTAAAACACCATTATATGAAGAGATTTTTGTAACTGAATTTGATAAATAACTTGGATATTCATATACAAAGGAATTAAAATATGATATTAAATCATTATAAATTTCCATTGGAGAAGAATTCAATTCAAATACAGGTGAAGTTAGTTCAGTTAATAAAATTGGGTTTGTATATGATGCATTATTTATTAAATTAACTAGTGAATTAATATTTGATACACTAGAATCAGTTTTAGAAATATTAAAGTTTTGTGATGCATATGAGTTTTTAATTACTTCAGTGTCTTCTGAATCTGTATTATCAGTGAAATAATTAAAAAAGTTATTATAATCAATTGGAGTTAAATATGATTTAAATAAAGAAATTTTATCTGCATTTCAAGAATACAAGAATTCATATTTAGGACTTTCAGAATCAAAATCAACTGAGCCTTTATCTTTATACACATTAGATGCAAAAAAATCACGTAATAATTTCAATAATGGATCTTCATTAGTATCACTGATTCCATATGAAAATTGGTTTGCATCATATAATTGTTGCATTATTTCAAAATAATCACTACCTCTTACATATTCTAAAAACAAACCTTCATCGCTATCAGTATCGCCACCAAATTCTTCTCATAATGATTCAATGGTAGTTATAGGGAAATTATATGGATCATTCTTATAATCAGGGTAATCATTATAATTGTTTTCATGAAAACCACCATTAGTTTTATTAGCATACAAATAAGCAATTGTAGCTAATAATTGTAATTTATTAATAAAGCCAGATCTGTTTTCTCAATATAAATATGTAACTTTAGGTGTCGTCTTAATAAAGGTTTCTTCTGAATCTGAAGAATCGGTACTAGAATCTTCGCCTTCCTTAAATTGATTTTCATTCAACAAATAATAACTGCTATATGTAGCAGATTCATCATTTGAACCATTCATAGCATCTTCACGTGGTGTTGTACCATCTCATTTATAAACTTCAGTAAATTGTTTTTGCATGATATCAAGATTTCAATCTTGATTATTTACTTTTGATAAAGGTATATTAATTGAAGATTCATTTCTAAAAGCAATGTTATTATTTGAATTAATTTGATAAATTTCATTAAAATTTTTATTAATTTTTGAAGAATCTGGTAATCCAGACTCATCAATTATTTTACCGCCATTAGAAACATTAATAGCTTCTAAATTATAATTAAAGTTATTAGATAATGAATAATATAAAGATAATTTACTTAAAGTTCTAGTTACATAATTGTCTGAATTAAAATCAATTGTAAAATTGGGAATGTTTTTTTCAGTAAAAATATGAATAGAACCATATTGAATATATGCAGAATTCATTCTTGTTGGATTATCATTAATAGTAATTGGTAAATATTGAATTGAACTTTTGATTTCAATTTGAGATACACCTAAACTTTCTATATTTTCAATTACTCTATTAGAAATATCTTGAATGATAGCTAAATTTTCTTCCTCAGATTTATTTTGATCAACACTAACATTAATTACAGTTTCAACGCTATCTTCAAAATTAGTTCCTTTACTAACTGAAGAACTATCTTTAGAAAAATTAACGATTCCAACAGTGGTGCCTGCTAGCCCTCCAGCTATCAATGTACCTAACCCTGTTCATGCTAATATTTTTATCAATTTATTATTCTTGAATAGGTTTTTTTTCATATAAAAAGTTATTATAACAAATTATAATGTTATTATATATAATAATAGTATTATACATTATGAATACTAATATTGATAAAAAAATAGAATTATTAGCTAATATTGCTAAAGAACATAACTATACTGACTCTAATATTAATAAAATTATTGAGGCAGCTAATTTTGCAAAAATTAAACATGAAGGTCAATTTAGAGCATCAGGTGAGCCTTATATTATTCATCCAATAGAAACTGCTATTATTCTTATAGATTGAAAAATGGATGTTTCTAGTGTAATAGCTGGACTTTTACATGATGTACTAGAAGATACATTTACTGAAGAAATAGAAATTAAGAAAAACTTTGGTGATGATGTTTTATTTTTAGTCAAAAATATTACTAAAGTAAGCTTATATTCAAAACAAAATAGACAAGATAAAAGAGATAAATCAAAAATTGAAAAAGATTATGTTGTTCAAGTTTTTATTTCGATGACAGTTGATATTAGAGCAATGATTATTAAATTAGCTGATCGTTATCACAATATGACTACTATTAAGTATTTAAAACCTGAAAAACAACTTAAAATTGCAAAAGAAACATTAGATGTTTATGCAAATGTTGCTGGAAGAATGGGGATGTATAAATTAAAAACACAATTACAAGATTTATCTTTTGAAGTTATAAAACCTGAAGAATACAAAAAAATTAATAATAGCATTAATAATTTAATTTCAAACAATCTAAAAGATTGACAAAAAGCAAAAAATAAAATTATTGATATTTTATCATCTAACAATATTCAATCAAATATAAAAGATAGAATCAAGGGTGTTTATTCAACATATGATAAAGTAATTAGAGGAAAATTAATTAGTGATATTCATGATATATATGCATTAAGAATTATTGTTCCTAACATTTTAGACTGTTATAAAACTTTAGGTTTAATAAATATGAATTTTAATTATATATCAAATGCATTTAAAGATTATATTTCTAAACCCAAGTTTAACTTATATCAATCTATACATACAACAATTTTAGTTAAGAATTCATTAATTGAAATTCAAATTAGAACTCCAGAAATGGATTCAATTGCTGAATATGGAATTGCAGCACATTGAAATTATAAAGAACATAATGGTAATAGCTCAGATATAAATTCTGATTTAATTCTAGATAATTTAAATAATAATGAG
Source organism: uncultured Ureaplasma sp. (assembly GCA_944322645.1). Taxonomy (GTDB): domain Bacteria; phylum Bacillota_I; class Bacilli_A; order Mycoplasmatales; family Mycoplasmoidaceae; genus Ureaplasma. Next base: position 29,544 of record CALUPI010000030.1, on the reverse strand, counting down.
CTTATCAAACAAATTCTAGAAAATCCTAATCAAAATATTGAAAAAATTAAAAAATTCACTAAAGAAAAAGTTTTTGATATATTAATATTGAATAATGAACAAAAATATACTATTAATCATAAAACTAGTTGTTTAGATTTATCATTAAAATTTTCTAGAGAAAAGTTTCCATATTTAAAACAAATTTATATAAATGGTAGATTGTCCAGTTTTGACTCATTGTTGCATAATGGAGATGTTATTAAATTTGTTTACTCAAATAAATCAGTACTGAACCAATCTTGATTTAATTTTACAAGTGATTCTACTACACTTGAAACAATAAAGGAAATTCTTGACAATAATATTAAAACAGAATTGCAAAATACAAATATATTTCTTAATATAGTAAAAAATAAACTTGGATCAAATTATTGTGGTTTAGAAAATCTAAAATTAATTATCAAGAATAAATTACACATTCCAAAATTAGAAGATTTATTAAAAAAATTACCTTCAATAGCATTTGAAGATAATGACTTTATTAATATTTTTGACTCACGTAAGTCAATATCTAAACCTGCATTTAATAAATTCTATAATAAGTATTATTTGCAATTTTTAAAACCTAAATATTTCAAGGAAATTAAAGAAATTCATTTTAAAGATTTAAAATTTCCTTCATGTTGTAATAAAATTCCTGGAATGGCAGTTGTTGGTGTATTAAATAAGAAAAATTTCCTTGTTGTTCATGATGCTAAATGTTCAAAAATTTCAACAAATATTGAAAATTTTAAAATAATTCCATTAGAATGAGATAATAATCAAGTCGATGCAAATGCTAAAACATTTAAATTTTTATTAAAATTTGATTGTATTTGATCTCCATCAATTGGAAACATAATAACATCAATTATGAATAGACATAAAATTTCATTATCTGAATTAAAAGTAGAAAGAATTAAAAAAAATAATATTTGTACAATAAACCTATTGGTCTATGTATCAAATATTAAATGAATAAAAATTCTTGTTAATGATTTATATAATGAAATTAAAGTTATAAATCAAATTACTTTTTAACTATAATTCCTAATTCGTCTAAAACCTTGTCATCTACATTACATGGTGTTTTAAATAAGGTATCCATAGCATTAGCATTTTTTGGAAATGCAATGCAATCTTTAATGTTATCTTGATTCAAAATTATTGCAATTAATCTATCTAAACCAATTGCTAATCCCCCATGAGGTGGAGCACCATAATTATAAGCATCAATTAAAAAACCAAATTTAGCTTCAGCTTGTTCTTTTGTTAAACCAATGGCTTTAAACATTCTTGATTGCATTTCAGGAGTAGTTATTCTTATACTTCCGCCACCTATCTCATATCCATTTAAGACTACATCATATGCTCTTGCTTTAGCATTTTCTAAATCTATATCGAAATTGTCATGAAATTGAGGTTGTGGTTGAGTAAATGGATGATGAGCTGCAACATATTTATTTTCTTCTTCACTAAATTCATATAATGGTCAATTAACAACTCATAAAAATGAAAACTCATTAGATTTTTTTAATCCTAAAATATTAGCTAATTGTCCTCTCACAATACCTAATGATGCATTTACTATCTCTTTTTTATCAACCACTAATAATAAGGTACCATTTGTTAAATTAGCATCATGAAAAATAGATTTTATAATATTTTCTTCAATATGTTTTGCAAATGATCCTTCAATTACTCCATTATTGATAGAAATTCACATTAATTCTTTAGCCTTCATATCTTTAGCATATTTATCTAAAGTTTTAATTGAACTTTTTTCCAAAATTTTATCACATATAATTCCTTTAATTATTTTATTTTCATTAGTGACATTTGAAAATAATTTAAATGAAGAATCCTTAAAATATGCCGTATAGTCATTAAGTTCTAAACCGAAACGTAAATCTGGTTTATCTGAACCATACTTATTCATTGCTACATCATAATCCATTCTTAAAAATGGTATAGTAATGTCAATATTCATATTTTTCTTAAATACATCTTTTAATAAATTTTCAATTAAAGTTTGAATATCTAATTCATCAACAAAAGACATTTCAATATCTAATTGTGTAAATTCAGGTTGACGATCACTTCTTAAATCTTCATCTCTAAAACATTTTGCTACTTGAAAATATCTATCCAACCCAGCAATCATCAATAATTGCTTATAAATTTGTGGAGATTGTGGTAAAGCATAAAAAGAACCATTATGAACCCTAGATGGAACTAAATAGTCTCTAGCTCCTTCAGGGGTTGATTTAGTTAATATTGGAGTTTCAACCTCTACAAAATCATTGTCAATCATAAAATTTCTTATTGAATTAATAACTCTGCTTCTAAAAATTAGATTTTTTTGCATTATAGGGCGTCTTAAATCTAAATAACGATACTTCATTCTAACATCTTCTAAAGCATCAGTGTTGTCATCAATTATTAGGGGAGGTGTGTTTGCAATACTATCGACTTTAATTTCTTTTAATTCTAACTCAATTTCACCATTTTTGATGTCTAAATTAGGATTCATTCTTTCCACGACAATCCCTAAAATTTCCACAACAGATTCTCTAGGTAAACTTTTTACAAGATTATAATTTTGATTAGATTCATTTAATACAACTTGAATTAATCCGGTTCTATCTGCAATATCTAAAAATATAAGTTTACCTAATTTTCTATTTTTTTTAATTCAACCTTTTATTAGAACTTCATTTTTTAAATTTTCTTTTGAAATATTTCCACAATAAATTCTTTTCATAACCATTTCCTATTTAAAATAATTTTTAATTTCTGATATTTTTATAATTTCTCTTTTTCCATTAGATAAATTTTCAACTGAAATATCTTGAGACTCAATTGAATTGCTATTAATTCAAATAAAATATTTAGCATTATTTTTTATAGCATTTTTTGCATTTTTATCTTTTTTAAAAACACCATACTCAATATGAGATTTATATCCATAATTTCTTAGAGCAGTAACAATGGAAATGCCTATATTTGTAACATCAATATTTTCACAACCGATATAAATGTCAATATTGTTGTCCAACTTAAAATCATATTTATTTGCTTCTAAAGCAATTAATAATCTTTCTATACCAATTCCAAACCCAATACCTTGATAATCTGGACCACCTGTTTGTTTAACCAAACTTGAATATCTTCCACCACCAATAATTGTAGATTTTCCTTGCAATTCAGTATCACATGATTGAAACTCAAATACTAAACCAGAATAATAATCTAAACCTCTAACTAATGTTTCATCTATTTCAAAATTAACACCTAATAACCTTAGTGCGTTACAAATATTATTAAAATATTCATTATCATCATTAGATAAATATTGAGATAATTTTGGAGCAAATTTAACAAAATCTTTTTTACCATCAACCTTGTCATCTAGAATTCTTAATGGATTTTTATATAATCTATTTTTTGAATCTTCAGAAAGTTGATCATTATATTGCTCAAAATATTTAATTAAATCATTAACTCATTTTTTTCTTTGTTCAAATGAACCTAAATTATTAATTTTTAATTTAACAACTTTATCTAAATTAAATATAGATAAAATATTTTGAGCCAGTATTATTATTTCAACATCATAATGTCAATCATTTACATTTAAATATTCGACACCAAATTGATGAAATTCACGAAGTCTTCCACCTTGTGGTCTTTCATATCTAAACAAATTATAGATATAAAATAGTTTAGTAACATCATTTGAGTTTGCGTACATTTTGTTTTCCACATATGCTCTAACGACTCCAGCAGTTCCTTCTGGACGTAAGGACATTTGTCTATTTCCCTTATCAACAAAATTATATAATTCTTTTGATACTATATCACTAGTTTCTCCAACCGATTTTAAAAATAATTCAAGAGACTCAAAAGTTGGGGTGGCAATTTCATTAATGTTATATAGATTGGCAATTGCTCTTAAAATTTCACATACACGATTAAATTGTTCAATATCTTTACCAATCCAATCAATAGTACCCCTAGGTTTTTGAAAATTCATACTATACTCCTTTTAATAAATGTATAAATAATGGATTGGCCTTATTTGGCTTAGATGAAAACTCAGGATTAGAATATGTAGCTAGGACATTTTCAGCATTTTTTACACTAAGATAATGAATGTGATTATTTTTATCAACTCCTAATATATTAATATATTTTTGTAATATTTCTAAATATTTATTATTGATTTCATTTCAATGATGATGTCGTTCATATAAACAACAATTTTTATAAATATTTAATAATGTACTATTAGGATTTATAATGTCTACTTTACCTAATACCATCTTTTTTTGTTTAACAAACAAATCATTTTTATTAATATTTAAATTATTGTGTTTAATAATTGATAATATTAAATCTTCAATAGCAGTAGAATATATTAATGTATTAAAATTGTTTTTAATAATTCAATCCATAATATGAATATTCATCTTTTGAGTTTCTTTCGAATTACTAGGACACAAAATACAACCATTATATTTTTTTAGCTTTAAAATATCAAAATTTCTAATTGATAAAATATCAATTTTTAAATCAATATTTAATTCATATGATGCTAACTTTAATGATGTTATTACAGAATAGTAAGCATCATGAAGCTCAGCATATTCACCTAATAATAAAATTCTTGATTTTTTAGAGGAGTTTGAAATATTTTTAATCTTATTAGTAAATTGAATTCAATCATTAAAATTATCACTAAATTTTTTTATTTTAAAATAATTAAAAATTTGTAAATGAATGTTTTGATAATATAAAACATTTGGAAGAAAATAAATAGAATCTAAATCATTATTTACAAAAATTTTATTTTTGTCTATATTACATAATCAAGATATTTTTTCAATTGTATCTAACTCAACCTCTATTGGTGATCTTAATACAAGCATATCAGGAGTTATACCAAATGATTTTAATGTTTTTACAGAATGCTGTGCAGGTTTAGTTTTTAATTCTCCAAATACTGATTGCAATGATATTAATGGTACACAATGAATATACATAACATTATTTTTACCATATTCTAATCCAAATTGATTTATTGCTTCAATAAAAGATAATGATTCTAAATCACCTACGGTTCCTCCAATTTCAACAATTGCAAAATCAGCTTTATTTGTTTTTGCTAATAAATGTAATTTAGAAATTATTTGATTAGTAACATGTGGAAGAACCTGAACAGTTTTTCCATTATATTTACCATCTCTTTCATTTTGTAAAACTTCTTGATAAATTCTACCAGATGTAATTGTGGAATATTTATTTAAATTATGATCAGTAAAACGTTCATAATTACCTAAATCTAAATCAGCCTTTGCACCATCATTAGTAACAAAAACTTCACCATGTTGATATGGAGAAATATTTTCAGGATCAACATTTAAATATGGATCCAATTTTTGCATAGCAACTATAAAACCCATTTCCTTTAATATTCTACCTATACTTGATGCTGTTATTCCTTTACCCAATGATGAATAAACGCCACCAGTAATAAAAATAAATTTTGTTTTCTTCATTTAATCTAAATCCTTAATAATATAATTATATAAATTTTTCATATAAACAAAAAAATAGGATTCTAATATCCATATTTTTCTAACTCTTTTAAAATAATTTTACCTTGTTCTTCAGTTGAAAGATTAGCATCAACAACCAAATAATTAATTCCATATTTACAACATACATCAACTAAAAATTGTTTATATATTAAATGTAAGTGTTTAAAATAATCTTTATTTTTTTCAAAATTTTCAGTTTCAACTTTTCTATTTCTTTTAAATAATCTTTTCTCAAAAGTTTCTCAATCGGCATCTAATATAATATAAAGTTTAGGTACACCAATTATATGATTTACCTCATTACAAATACCTTCTCATAAATTATTATAAAAATTAAACACAGATGGATTATTAATATTTTCTCTTGCAAATAATCAATCTTCAAAAATACTTCTATCAAAAATGGTTAAATGTTTTTGATTAGCATTCTTTTTATAATTTTCAAATCTATTAAGAATAAAATAATGTTGAAATAAAGAACCATATAATTTATCATTGTTTCTTTCATACATTTTTTCTAATAAATAACTCATAAGTTTATCATCTTCATGCAGTTCAAAAACAACTTGAGATGGTTGAATAATTTTATTTAAATGTTCTGATAATGTTGTTTTGCCTAATGCAATCATGCCACCAACAACAATATTATTTGCTAATTTAAGTGGTTTATTTTGTGGAATATAAGATTCATTATTCTCCATAATATTCTTCTCCTTCACTATTTTCTTCTAAATCGTTAATAGTTGATATTTGTTTTTGCTTTTGTATAAAAAAGTCATTATTTTTTGATAAATTAATTAAATTATCGAAATTTAAGAAATTTATTACAAAAATTGGATTCTTTTTTATTCATCTTCAAATAATTGGTTTTGCAATACCAATAGAAATTTCCTCAAGTTTTTTAAAATCTAAATTACCATTTGATATTTCCTTGGAAATTTCGTGTTTTAAGGTAGAAGTAATTTTATGAACTAAACTTGAAAAATCTTTAGCATAAAAACTTCCTCTAGTTAACATAGTGACATTTACAACAGATTTTTTATGTTCTGAAAATGTAACTAATAATTTTACAATTCCTTCCGATGATAAGGTATTTCTTTCTTGAAGCAATTCATAACCATTTTCATTAATATCATGACCATTAATAAACATTGGTGAGGCATTATGATGGATATTTGTTAATGTAACAACGTGATCTAATAATTGAACTACATCACCATTTTTAGCGATAATAATATTGTTTGGATCATAACCTAAATCCATTGCATTTTTCTTTAAAGTTCTTAACATTTTATATTCACCATGAATAGGCATAATATATTTTGCACCAATAGATTGAATCATTAATTGTTGTTCACTACGAGTTGCGTGACCAGAGGCATGAATTTTTTTCTCAGGAGAATTTTCATATACAGTGACTCCTAATTTATACAAATTATTAATCATTTCTTCAACTGCAGCAAAATTTCCAGGAATTGGATTAGAAGATAAAATAATAGTATCAGAAGGTTTTAATGTAATTTTAGAATGCTTTTGTGAAGCCATTACGTTTAATGCAGCATTCTCTTCACCTTGACTACCTGTTAAGATTACAAGTATTTCATTATCAGGAAAATTGGCAATATCCTTGGCTTGAATAAAATCTAAATCACTAGCTTTTAAATATCCTAATCTTCGACTAATTTTCACATTTGCTTCCATTGATTTACCTAATATAGCAACTTTTCTATTTAAATTAATACCCATTGCTATAATGGATTCTATTCTAGATAAGTTACTAGCAAATGTAGATACAAATACTCTACCCTTTGCTTCCTTCATGTAATCTTCTATATTTTTAATAATATATTTTTCTGATTCACTAAACCCTGGAACTTCTGATGATGTAGATTCACACAATAATAAATCAATTCCTCTAGAAGCTATTTGCATTAATTTGTACAAATCAGTTTGATCGCTAGAAGTTGCAAAATCAAATCTAAAATCCCCAGTTTCCACAATATTTCCATTGGGAGTATAAAAAGCAACAGCAAATGAATCTGGAATACTATGACACACTCTAAAAAAATCTACTTCAATTTCGCCAAATTGAAATTTATCATCATCTAGATATGGGATAATTTCAGGTTTTTGTATATTTCTATGCTCATTCAACTTTTTTTCAATTAATTTTGTAGAAAGAACTGGTGCAATAATTTTAGGTATTGAAACTTTTTTTAAAATATAAACAATTCCACCAATATGATCTTCATGTCCATGAGTAATAATTAAAGCCTTTATTTTTTTTTGCTTTTCAATCAATACATTATAGTTAGCAATCAAACCATCGAAACCTAATTGCATATCATTTGCAAATTTGATTCCAGCATCAATCAACAATAAATCATCACCATGTTCAACAACATATGTATTTTTACCAATTTCTTCTAAGCCACCTAATGCATATATATATGTTGGAGTTTTATTAGTTTTATCTATTAAATTTGACATAAGTACATCCTTAATTAATGAATTTTCGCAATGCAAATTAATATAAATATAACTGAAGTTCGCAATGCGATTTATTTATATTATATATTTTTTTACAAAAAAATTAAGATTTTTTATATTTTTCAAATCTAAATATATTATGTTATAATATCTATGCAATGTGCCAAAGACAGTAACGGGTCAATTATACCTTAATAATGTTACCGAGGTCTCATAAGCATGTTGTATAATTTTGAATAGGTGGTGCTTTATAATGGGAAAACAAGCTATTAAAGCAAAAGAAGCACAAGTTCAAAACATTAAAGAAGAATTAGAAAAAGCTAATTCTTTTATTGTTTTTGAATATAGTGGTTTGAGTGCTAAAGACATCACAGCTTTAAGAACTGAATTACATAATGCTCATGGTAAAATGTATGTTCTAAAAAATAACATTTTAAAACGTGCATTATCTGAAGCGAAAATAGAAGGTTTTGAAGATTTATTAACTGGTCCAAATGCTATTGCAATTTCTTTTGGAGATGAAATTTCTCCATTTAAATCTGTAAATAATGTTGCAAAAGAATTTGATGTAGTTAAATTAAAAGCCGGATACATTGAAAATACATTTGCAGATGCAAGCAAAGTTCAACAACTTGCTAACATTCCTAGTAGAAGTGGATTATATTCAATGTTTCTATCTTGCTTACAATCTCCTATTCGTAATTTAATGTATGCTTTTAAAGCAGTTGGTGAAAAAAAATAATTTTAAAAGGAAGTAAAAATCATGGCAAAAGTTACTAAAGAACAAATTATTGAAACATTAAAAGAAATGTCAATGTTAGAAATCAATGATTTAATTAAAGATATTGAAAATGAATTTGGTGTATCTGCAGCTGCTCCTGTTGCCGTTGCTGCAGCTGGTGCTACTAATGATGCTCCAACAGAAGTTAATTTAGTATTAGTAGATGGTGGAAGCAATAAAGTTGCAGTTATTAAATTAATCCGTGAAATTACAGGTTTAGGTTTAATGGAAGCTAAAGCAATGTCTGAAAAGGCAGGAAGTGTAATTAAAGAAGGATTAAAGACTGAAGAAGCTAACGAATTAAAACAAAAATTCGAAGAAGCTGGCGCTAAAGTTGAATTAAAATAATTTTTTAAATCCCACAATTGGGATTTTTTTAATAATATAAAAATGATATAATAAATTAAATATGGAATTTAATATTAAAAATATTTTAAATATTCAGGAAAATAGTACTGCAAACTATGTAATTGCTAAATATTTAAATTGTGTTGAAGAAAATGTTAAATATCTTGTAAGTGAAATAACTACATTTAATATGGAAAAACATTATTTCATTCTTCCACAATCTAATATTCAAATTGCTAAAAACATAAAAAAACTAATTATTTGTGGATATTTGATTTTAGATGAATTAAGCAATAATCCTATTGCTCTAGTTCAAGCTGATCTTATTATCAAAAACGAAAAATTATCAACACCAGATGTACTATTTTTTATAATAAGTTTATTGCAAGATTTTTTAAAAAAGAAATCTCATTTTAATTTTTCTGAACAATTTGATAATATTCAAATGGAAATTAAAAAAATTTCAACTCTAAATCCTGAATATTTTGATGTTAACCTTCAAGATTATAGTAAATTAAAATTAGAAAATACCGAAATAGAAAAATTAGACAATGTTAAATCTAACTAATAGTCAATTAATCAGTATTGGTGTTAATATTGGTATCTTCTTAATTATTTTGCTAGGTTCAATAATATTAATTCAAAAAATTAAGTTAAATAACAAGGGATATAAATATTTATTTATTTTATATACATTTTTTTGAATTCCAATAATGTTATTAAGATCATATAGAGGAACAATGCAATCTATTATTGATCCGCAATTTTTATGGATTGTAACTTCTATTTATGGATTTATTGGAATTTTTGTAAGATTATTTGCTGACATAATTAATTACTTGTTTAAATATAGAAAAGCATTCCTATATTTTTCATTAATTGCTCAATTTGCTCTTATTATTCCACTAATGATTCATATAAATACTGTTGATAATATACTGAGTGCAATTTCCATTGGAATTGGTGCTAGTTGCATTGGTACTTATGAATTATTATTTAGAGAACAATATGGTAGTAATAAAAAAGCATTTTTAACAGTTTCAATTTTATCTATTCCTCCACTATTGGCTAACTTTTTAACAGCCCCAATTCAATCGATCGTTAAGACTGCAAGTACTATTAATGGAACTGTTGATCCTGATAAATTAATATATATGTGATATATAGGCGCTGCATTTATTTTTATTGCATTTATAATGTTAATTTTTTATAAGGAAAGAAGAAGACAAACATATACATTAATAAATAAAAAAATAGAAAAATTAAATTCTATAAAAATTGTTAATCACTCATCATCATTCCTTTTTATTACACTTGCAATTATAGGTTCAATTATAGCATTTGTTAAATTTGCTAACTCAGGTTCAATGGGTACCTTACACCTCCAAAATTTAGCATATTACTCTCATAATAACTCACAAAGTTACGAAGGATATTTATCTGTGATTTTTAGTTTAGCACAATTAGTTGCAGGGGTGTTAATTGGAACTGTTCTAGTTAGAAAAATGAATACAATATCCATTTTTTCAATTGGAGCCATGTCTTGAATTATATATTGTATAGCAACGTCATTCATTAAAAATCCAATTGGATACTTTATTATTCATTCTTTAAATGGATTTGGTTATGGTATTTTATATAACTTAATTCTAGCCATTGTATTATCAATTACACTAAGTAATAAAATAATTACTAAAGTAGGATTATATCAATCCATTCTAGCTGTTGGAATCACAATTTCAGGATGATTTACAAATTGATTAAAAACTATACTTAATAAATCAGGGACTTTTGATTCTTATATGAACACATATCTAATCCAAAATATGATTCTTGTAGGTGTTATTATTGTTATTTGAGTAAGTTACATTTTAGTAACAATATATAACAATAAAACAAATTATCCTTATAGAAAAAAAGAAAAAATAAGTAATAGCAATAAATTCAAATTTATTAATATATAAAAATAAAAATCAACTAATTTATAGGTTAGTTGATTTTTTAATTATTTGTTTAAGTTTCTAATAAATGAATCTATGTTTTGTATCACACTTTCAGGATCAACTAATCAATTTGTTTCTTGAAGCATTAATACATCATATCCGCTACTCTTTAATAATGAGAATTTATCTAAATCTCATACAAATTCTTCATAAGTAACATACTTTTTATATTCATTTAACATTAACACTAATGTAATATCAGAAATATCTTGATTATAAATAGCAATATCAATTGTAAAACTACCAATATTTAAATTCATTACACATTTGTATGGAGAGTTTGTTTTTTCAAAAAATTCTGTTAATTTTTCCATTAATTCTAATTTAAATGAAGAATTATTTACATTATTATTAATAATTGGTTTTTCTCCACCTTCATTCTTAGCAATTGTAAGTCTTGCTTCAAGATCATCTAAATATCTAACATAATTTAAAAATACTTTGTTCTTACCATTTCATGCAATATCAGCTTTTTTATAAGTTAAACTCTTAAAAATAAGATTTTCATATTTAGCACGAGTAATAGCAACATTTAAGAAATTTGCAGCATCTCTTAATGAAAGTAAACCTAAATCTTTTGAATCAACATCAAACACTGTACTTATTAAACATAAATCTGCTTCAGAACCTTGTAAACTTGGGATAAAGTTGATTCCCAATCTATTATCTTTAATTAATCTAATAATTTCATCATTTTCAATTGGATTATCAAAGATTAATTTTTTAATATATGTTGCTTGTTCATCAGTAAATGTGATTAGCAAAATATCATTAAATTTATTGGCATCAGGTCCAACTAATATTTCTTTTAAATATTTTATTAATTCTTTTGCTTCTAATTCATTAACGTTGTCAACACACTTACCATTAATTGTGTTTATAACAAATGGTGGAATCTTATTTTTGTTTTTAGAAACATATATTAATTCATTATTATAAAAATGTCAATTTGAGTAATCAATTAAATTGTGGTCAACAGAACGATAATGGTTTCTTAGATAAAAAGTGTTTCAATAGGAAGTTTTTGTACGATCCAATAATGAAATTGCTAAATCAAAGTTAATCTTGTCAATTTCATTTGATTTTGGTAATTTTTCTTTGATATATTCTCCAACTTCAGGTTGTAATTGTTTTGGGTCACCACAAATTACAGCTTTTTTAGCTCTATATAAAAGAGCATATGATTTTTCTAACACCATTTGAGATGCTTCGTCAAAAATAATATAATCAAATAATTCTTTTTCAAATGGAATATAGTGAGCTACTAATTCTGGTTTTAAGAATCAAACAGGGAAAATTACTTTTAATTGTTCATAATATTTTTCAACAAATTCATCTACTTCAGGTAAATTGTTAACATTGTATGATAATTTTGCCATTTCTAACAATTTTTGTTTAAAATTATCATCTTGATTAGCAATTTTATTTCTTAAATAATCAACAAAAATTTCATACATAATTCCATTTAATTTAGCTACATAATCAGTATTACTTCTAATATAATCCTTAATTGTGTTATTAATATTCAAATTTGCAATAAATTTATTTGATGATAATATTTCTGCTTGGAAATCATTTTCCACTCTTAAATATGAACCAATTTCATTAAGTTTTGACTTATAAAAACTATTAATTATTTCTTCATTGAAATATTCAATTTTTTTATTGAAAACATCAAAGAATTGTTCATTTAAATACTTTTTATTAATTAAAAATCAAGTATTAATAGGTGTAAACACTTCTTTACCATTATTTACCTTTATTAATTCTATTAAGCTACTAGCATTAATATTTTGTAACTTAATTTGATTAAACAACAAAATACAATTATATATTGCTTTTAATTCTTTAATTTTTTGTTCATTTGAAGGGTATTTAAATAATAATTTCTTATGAACATTAAGACTACCGTCTACATAATAGTTATAAATTCCATATATTTTTTGATCATCTGATAATTTACTAATTTTTGAAATAAATTCTCCATGCTTTGCAGAGTTTCTTACTAATCATTCAATTGTTGCATGAATTTTTTTAGCAGCTTTATCCTTATCAATGCCATTACCACTAAAAGCACGAGTAACTGAATCCTTAATTTGAGTCATTAATTCAAAAGCTTTTGAAAGTAATTTTGGATCTTCTTTTAAATTTTCAATAAAAGCAGAATCATTTGATAATCATGTATCTTGTAAATATTTATCTAATAATTTAACATTATTAGTAATAGTATCAATTGAAATATAATTCAAATTTTTAATTCCACAATCATTTACTAAAAATGTAACAAAATCATTTTTTGATCTTATTAATTCAATAACTTCATTCTTAGAAATATTTCAAACCTGACTATAGTTATCATATTCAGATATTTTAATAATAAAATCAATTTCGTTTTGAATTCTAGGATATGAAGCACCAAACTTATTATAGATATCTAAAATTTCAGAAGAACGATCTTTAATAAATCTATTAATGTTTGCTTTTGCAATTAAATAATCTTTATAATCATTATTATTACTATCTCTAGTATTACAGAAATTTATATAATCTTTTATTAATGTAGAAAATTCTTTATTTAATAAGTAATAATCTGATGCTCTTTGATTTTCATTAATAAACTTATTTACATCATCAACTTTTCTTTTAAATCCTCCTCTTGGAGCAGGAGAAGTAATATTCCCTAATTTATTGAATAAATTAGAAATTTGTTTAAAAAATGTAAATTTATCATCATATTCCTTATCAATCTTTAAACTAAAATCTCTTAATTCATTAAGTCTTGAATAAACCACATTCATGGCTTCTTGTTTTTCACAAGTCATCACAACTGTTACATTATTTACCATTAAATTTGCAACAATATTAGCAATAATTTCGGATTTTCCAGTTCCTGGTGGACCATATATTAATGTATTTTCATTAATTGCACTTCTTAAGGCAAATTTTTGGTAAATATTTAAAGGTTTATTTATTTGAACTAAAGGTGCACCATTAATTTCTTGTTCTTTATAAAAATTTATATCATTTTTTAATGGAGTATTTAATATTGTAACTTCATTTGGTTTAATCTTTTCGTCTTCTTGAATCAATTTTGATTTTTCAAGATTATATGAAATAAAAGTATAAGAATTTATAAATTTTAATGTAGATTTATTTTTATTAAAACAATTTAGATAAGAAACTAAAGAAGATTCTTCAATTAATGGAACTGGATAATTGATAATTTCAGAAACATAAGATAAAAATTCTTCAGTAGTTGCAAATTCATTTTTAAAATCAACAACATAATTATTAGCAAAATCTAATAAATAAAGAATAGCCTTATCATTAATAATCATTTTGCCATCTAGATTTAAATGAATAGTTAAAAAGTCCTTATTAAGAGATAATTTTCTATTAAATATAAATGTATTAATAGGGTGATTAGGATTAACCATTCCAGATATTAATCCAAATGATAAATAAAGTTGTTCATCATTATTTCAAGCTTCAGGATTCAATCATTTTTTTAATACTTTAGGATAAATTGATTGTAAAGTTTCAATAAATTGAACATAAATATTGTTTTTATTAACTAAAAAGTTGTTCTTATCATTATATTCGATTCCAAACTCTTTTAAATCATGAAATAAGTTTGAATTTGTTTTTTTAATATTAATAATTAATTTATTATATGCATCAATAGATTCTGCATTTTCAAGAGATTTGATTTGTTCTTCAAAATCTCTATATATATTAAGATTAATTGTAACTGGGCCGTTTTTAAAAAAATTAGAGTTTAATGTTTCAAGATCTAAAAAATTATTAATATCAACAATTTCATCATTACCAACTAAATTAATTGTTTCTCTAGTATAAGTAATAAGATTAAGTTCTTTAATATTTTCCATAATTAACTCCTATTCTTTTTCTTGTTCACTTAAAATATTTGAAATAGTTCTTAAAACTTCATTTGGATCTCTAATTCACAATGTTTCTTGAGCTCAATAAACATTATAGCCTTTGCTTTCTAATAATGAGAAAATGTCTAAATCTACCAAGAATTCATCAAGAGTGATATATTTTTTATATTCATTTAACATTAATACTAATTTAATATCTTTAATTGAATTTGTGTATATAGCAATATCAACAACATAACTTCCAATTTTAACATTTTGAATACATCTATATTTTGAATTATTTTTCTCAAAATAATTATTTAATCTTTCACATAATTCATCCTTAAATGCTGAACTTATAGCATGGCCATGGAAAGAAGGTGTATCATCATTAATATTGTTTTTAATGTAATTTTCTAATTCATCAACATATTTTAAATATTTAGATAAAGTAGGTGCTGCTGATCCTCAAGATTTATTAGCACGATCAAAATCAATACTTCTAATTATTAAATTTTTATATCTAGCCCGAGTAATAGCAACATTTAAGTAATTATTAGCATTTCTTGAAGCAAATTCACTAAAATCAGTAGTTTTTTCATTATATACCATACTTATAATTACAAAATCAGCTTCTCTACCTTGCAATGCATTAATATGACAAATTCTCAATTTATTATCTCTTATTAATCTAATAACATCATCATTTTCAGAAGGATTATCATAAATATTTTTTAGAATATACTCAGCTTGTTCATTAGTAAAACATCCGATTGCAAATGTTGAAAACAATTTTGATGATTCAAAATCTTGAATAATTTTCTTTAATTCAAATAACACTCTTTGAGCTTCAACTTCATTTACACCATTTTCATATTTAGTCGAATCTAAAGTAATTATTTCAAAAGGATATATTTGGTTTTTATTTTGTGAAACATAAATTAATTCTCTATCATAAAAATTAACATTAGAATAATCTACTAATCTATAATCATTCGAACGATAATGATTTTTTAAATCATAGGAATTTCAAAATAATGTTTTTGCTCTATCTAATAATGATAATGCATCATTAAAATTAATTTCATCAATTTTTGAAGATTTAGAAATATTTTGAACAACAAACTCACTAACATTAGCTGGTAATTGCTTTGAATCACCAGAAATAATAGCCTTTTTAGCTCTATATAATATTGAGAAAGATTTTTCTAATTCCATTTGATTTGCTTCATCAATAATTACATTATCAAATAATTCTTTCTCTAATGGAACATATTCAGCAACTAATTTTGGAAGCATAAATCAAACAGGGAATAATACTTTTAATTGTTCATAATATTGCGAAATAAATTCATTTACTTCTGGTAATTGTTGATTATTAGAAGCTAATTTATACATTGTAATAATTTTGTCTTTAAAGTCTTGATCTTTAGTAATAATTTTATTTTTAATGAAATCAACAAAAATTTGATAAAAAGCAGAATTTAACTTATTAATGCAATCTAAATTATCACGAATATATTCATTAACTGAAATATCAATATCAAAATTAATAAATTGTGAATTTCCATATAATATTTCAGCCTGATAATTATTTAAAATATTTAAATAATTACTAATTTGATTTAATTTAAATTTATAAAATAAATTTATAATTTCATCATCAAAATAAACAATTTTTTTATTAAACATATTAATAAATGCTTCAGACAATAATTTTTTATTTAGATAAAAGAAAACATTTAATGGTGCAAAAATATCTTTATAATTGTCAATTTTGTCATAAAAACATTTAATATATTCAATATTTCCAGACGATTTTTTAAAAATTAAATAAAATATTCTAACCGCTTCCAATAAGGACATATACTTATTTATTTCTTTAGGATCAGTTGGATACTTTTTAGTAAGTTTTTTATTTAATATTCTATTATTGTAAGTACCTTTAAAATAATTAACAATACCAATTAATGCATCCTTATCTCCAGTTGCCACTGAAACCCTATGTAAAAATTCTTCATGATTATTTTTGTTTGTAAATAATCATGTCATTACTTTTTTAAATCATTCATCATTTTTACCGTCAGTACAACTACGTCTAATAATGTCTCTTAATTTTATAGCATCATTATAATTGTCTAATAATAAATTCGGATCTTTATTTAATTCATCTATAAAATTAACATCATTAGATAATCAATTATCATCTAAGAATCTTATTAATTTTTCATTATTAGCAACAAGTTCAGAATAATCTATATATGATAAATCTTTATATCCAAAATTAGATAAAAAAATTAAAAATTCTGAATATTTATCACTAATATTTGACAACGTTTCACTATCCAAATTATACTCATTTACATATATATCATATTCGCTAATTTTAGTAATAAAATCAACTTCATTTGATAATCTTGGATATTTATGAGCATATTGTTTAAAAACTTCTCTAATTGCATCAATATTATTATCTATAAACTTTTGAATATTATCCTTAGCGATTAAATATGATTTAAAATCATGACTGTTACTATCTCTCTTAGTACAAAATTCTAAATATTCCTTAATATTATTTAAAAATTTTTGATTTAAATGATTATAATCTAGAGCTCTTTCATTATCTTTAGTAAATTGTTCAATAGTCAATGTTTTCTTTCTAAATTGTGGTGTGTTAGTTGTAAAGTTTCCAAGCTTAGAAATTAATCTAAAAATTTGGTTAAAGAAAATTTCTTTATCATCATAATTTTCATCAATTTTTAATGCAAAATCACGTAAGTTATTAAGTCTATCATAAACTACATTAATTGCTTCTTGGTTGTCAGCAGTCATTAATATTGATTCATTTTTAGACATCAAATTTGCAATAATAGTAGATAAAAGCTCAGACTTACCAGTTCCAGTAGGTCCATATATTAATGTATTTTCATTAACTGCAGATCTTAATGCTAATTTTTGAGTTAAATTTAAAGGTTTATTAATTTGAATTAATGGTGCTGAATTAATTTCTAAATCTTTATAATATTTTGCATCATTTTTCATTGGCGTATTTAACACAACAATATCTTTATATTGAATCTTTTCAATTTCAGCATCTAACTTAGATTTTTCTAAATTATATTTTACAAAAGCATATAATTCATAAAATTTAATTGGTAAATTTTTAGAATTATTTTGTATAAACATTTTTGAAAGTGAATCAATATTAGAAATTTCAATTGGATAATTAAATAATTGTGTTAAATATGAAACTAATTCATCCTTATTTGAAAAACTAAATTTAGGTTCAATATTATAATTACCTGCATAATCTAACATATATAACATTGCAGGTTCATTAATTATAATTTCATTACCTAAAGTAAATTTAATTGTTAAAAAATCAATTGTTCATTGTAATTCACGATTAAATATAAAAGTATTTATAAACTTATTAGAATTAATATTACCACTTATTAAACCATATCCTAAATTCATTTTTGAATTATCATTAGAATTTTCTATAAATAATGAAGGATAAACTTTTAATAAGTTATCAATAAATTCTTTATAAACTGAATTTTTATTAACTAAAAAAGAATTTGGATCATTATATTCATTTCCAAAAGTTGGTAGATTTTTTAAAAATTCATTTGAAGATTGGATTTCTTTAATGAGATTATTATAGTCACTAATAGATTTAGCATTTTGTAAGTTTTTAATTTTTTCTTCAAAATTTTTATATAAATTAACCTCAAATTTTGTATAAGAAGTGTTGAAAAAATTGTCAACAAAAAAATCTTTATTTAAACCAAAATCATAAAGGTCAAAATATACTGAATTTTTATTAATAATTGTGTTTTCTTGATTGTATGAAATTAAATTTAATAGTTTAATATTTTCTTTGTTTTCCATAAATAAACCTCTTTTTTCTATCAAATATTAGGAAATGAAACAAATAATCCTACTGGTACAGCTATCATTCCAATTAACGAAATAATACCTATTATAATTCATGTAACAAAAAGTGCAAATGACTTATTTGTTAAGGTTTTATCATATGTATTTTTATATTCTTTTACATAATCTACAATATTAAAAATTGATAAAATTAATAAACATATAAAAATTAATGGTATGGTTATTCCTACAACATCAATAACTCTACATAATCATGGTTCCATAATATTACTAATCTCTTTTCTTTAAAATTTACTTATGGAAATAAGTATATCACAATTAAAAGTTTTTTTTTTTTTTTTTTATAGTCTATAAATCACATTCTTTTTAGACAACCAAAATTTGTTAATATTTCTATATGAAGTAAACAAAAATTCGATCAATTTATGATAGGGATTATCCACTTCAAAAACTACAATTTTGAAAGAACCTATAAGTATACTAAAAAATAAATTTTATTTTTTAAACCTAAATCATACAAAAAAGTTTAAAAATTTGTCAAAAAATGCTCAATTTTATAAAATTTTAATAATTTATAAAGATTATATTAAATACTTCAATAATTCAATCAAAAGTTAATTTGAAAGCAAAAATAATCAAAAACTTTTAATTAGATTTGTTAACCATTTTCTGAAATATCATAAATACAATTAAAACAATATTAAATGCAAAGCTTGGTATAACATTTAAACTCGATATTGAAAATCTACTTAACATCCTCTTAAAGCAAAATATGTTGAACTTGGAAACGTTCGGCCTGAACTTAAAATATTGGGTGTTAAGGAGAATAGTTTAAGGCAAAAAAACACAATTTTTAATATGATTGACAAATCATATATATTTGTTTATAGTGCAATCTTAGAAAATCAATCTACTAATAGTATGATAAAACATTTAAATATTGGTTATAAATATTTTTAAATAATAATATACAAATCAAATCAATTCAAAGTGATAATACAATGATGTTTAAAGGAGATAATTTTATTCATTTAAATGAGTTTAGAAAATTCTGTATAGATAATAAAATATTAAAAGCGTTTAATTCCTCTTGGTCAACCTCAATATAATGGTTGCATTGATAGATTTCATAAAACAATAGATCATTGTTGTAAGAAAGAATTTGTAATAGCAAAAACATTTGTAGAATTCAAAAAATTGTTAATAAATTTATGCACTATTATAATTATCAAAGATATCATTATTATTCAGAATTAAATCATTTGCCATATGCCCAAAGATATTTAATTCTAAAAGATACAATAAATTCACTTATAACTTTATATAGAAGTGACTTGTCTAAAAAGAGTATGCTTTATACATTTTTTTATGATAACTTTATTATAAAAATGTATTATAATAAATAATTATGTTAAATACACAAAAAAACTCTATTTTAAAACATAGGACACAACATTTACCTGTTGCATTAACTGGTTTATCTTTGGGTATTTCAGGGTTGGCCACAGCATTAGATTTAATTCTTAGGAATAACATTAATTGTAATTATACAAATTTTAATGGTTGATGAATATCTATTCCATTAATTTTTATTGCAACTGTTATTGTTTTACTAATAACTTTTAAACATATACTCCATCCTAAAATTCTAATGTTTGATGCAAGAAATTCATTAGCATCATCTTTTTTACCGACATATAGTATGACAATAATGTGTATTGGTGGATTTTTAGCTGGTTGACAATATCATCATGGCAATCTTCCTCCATTACAAATTATAGGAGCTATCTTGCTTTGTATTGGAGTAATTGTTCAAATTATTTTTATATGTTTTTTCTCTATTTTTATACTTAAAAAACATAAATGACACAATGATTCAATGTATGGTAGTTGATTTGTTCCTATGGTCGGAATTTCCACTGCATCAACATTTGCAGGTAGATTCAATAATAATATTTTACCTTTAGAATTTTTTCAAGCGATATGGTTTTTTGCTTTTATTTCATTTTTAATATTATTTCCTATAATTACGTATAGTCTATTATTTAAGAAAAAATGTGATACAAATAAATTTCCTTCAATAGCTGTAAATTTCGCACCTCCAAACTTACTTTTAGCTAGTTTTTGTCAATCATTTGCAATTCCATCATTAAATCCAAATACTACTATATTTGATTTTCATAATAATAAATTTATTAATATAATGCTAATAATACTAATTTCATTTGGTTTTGTTTATACAATTATTTTATATCTATTTATTATAAGAATTTTTAAGATTAATAAATTTGACTATATATTCGCATCAATAACATTTCCGTTGGCTATTGGTTGTATCGCTACTACAAATGTTTCTATGTATTTTGATGGATTATATAACAAGTTCAATGTTCCTTTTATATTCCAAATAAAGAATTTTTTTCAAATTTTAGGTTACATTTGTACATTCATAGCAACTATTTTAATAATCTATATAATGATTAAATTTTTTATAAAAGCATGGCACATTTTGTTTACTAATAAACTTGATAATGTTAAACACCAATGTTATTGCAAAAAAGGGGCAAAAAATGATTAAATTATATGATTCAAGAACTAATCAATTTATAGAATTAAATGATCCCGAAATTAGTATTTATAACTGTGGTCCAACAGTTTATAATCACATTCACATTGGAAACGCTAGACCACTAGTTACTTTTGATGTTTTGGTAAGATTACTTAAACATCAAAATAAATCATATAAATATATCTTAAATATTACTGATATTGATGACAAAATTATTAATGAATCTGAAAAACAAAATATGTCTGAACTTGAATTAAGCTCTTATTATATGGATCAATATTTAAAAATAAAAGAAAAATTAAATACAATACCTATGATTAATCCAAAAGTTAGTGATAATATCGATGGAATTATTAATTATGTTGATTTATTAGTTCAAAATGGGGCGGCCTATATTGAAGATGGAGATGTTTATTTTGATACTAGTTCAACATCTACATATGGAGAAATTTCAAAGAGAAAAACTGATGAATTATTAAACGGAGCAAGGGTAGAAGTAGATAATAAGAAACATAATCCAAATGATTTTGTATTATGAAAGAAAACGAATAAAGGATTAAAATGAAATACAAAATGATCATTAGGAAGACCTGGTTGACATAGCGAATGTTCATATTTAATTAACAAACACATTGGAAAACAAGTTACAATTCATGGAGGAGGAATGGATTTAAAATTTCCTCATCATGAAAATGAAAATGCCCAAAACCATGCATTATATAATTGTTCACTAGCTAAAATTTGAATGCATGTTGGAATGATTAATATTAATAATGAAAAAATGTCAAAATCATTAAATAATTTTATTTTAGTCAAAGATATTTTAAATAAATACTCTTATCAATCATTAAGATGATTCTTCTACCAATCTGGATATTCTAATCCACTTAATTATTCAGATGAAATAATGCAACAAATGGAAAAAGAAATAAGGAAATTTGAAAATGCAATTAATTTAGCTAAAACAACATTAATATTAAATAATTTTGAAATTAATCAACACCAAAATATATCTCATAAATTTGAAATAGCCTTAGAAGATAATCTAAATTTAATCAATGCAATTACAGAATTATATAAAATAAATAAAGAATTAAATGTTGCTATTAAAGAAAAAAATAATGTTTTAATTAATAATTTATTATTCATCATTATTAATTCATTATCAATATTAGGTATTGAATTTAAAAATATTCATAATGATTACAATATTCAACTTTTAAAAAG
Organism: uncultured Ureaplasma sp.; assembly: GCA_944322645.1. Lineage (GTDB taxonomy): Bacteria > Bacillota_I > Bacilli_A > Mycoplasmatales > Mycoplasmoidaceae > Ureaplasma. The sequence continues at coordinate 6,721 of CALUPI010000030.1, read as the reverse complement.
TTGACAAGATTGTCTTGAAAATAAAGATTATGAAAATGCTGATAAAATTAGAGAAGAAATAAAACTAAAAGGACTTTTATAATGATTAATTATGGTAAAAAATCATTAAAGGATGCAATTGAAAATCATCTCAATATTAAAAATATTTTAACTACCAAAAAAAATTTAGATTTTGTACAATCTCTAAATATCGATAGTATCAATGTTAAGATTGTGAATGAATCATATTTTAAAGATTTAGAAAATATTAAGCATCAATTTATTGCCTATGAAATTGACAAAAATCCACTTAATATTAAACAAATTCTTAACAAATTAAAACAACAAGCTAATTCTATTGTATTAATTTTAGATTCTATAGAAGACCCACGAAACTTTGGTTCTATTTTAAGAACATGTGATGCCTTTAAGATAGATGCAGTATTTTTTAAAAAACATAATCAAGCTCCTATAAATAATGTTGTAAATTCAATAAGCATGGGCGCAACTAATTATTTAGATCTATGTGAAGCAAATAATTTGAATAATTTAATTCAAGATTTAAAGGAAACTGGATTTTGAATATATTCAACCACTCTTAATAAAAATAGTATTCCATACTACAAAGAAAAATTTCCACCAAAAGTTTGCATAATTGTTGGCAATGAAAATAAGGGAATTAGTGAATTAATTATTAAAAATTCAGATATGAATTTATATATACCAATGTTTGGTCATGTTCAATCATTAAATGTATCAGTCGCCACTGGTATAATTCTAAGTTATATTAAGATTAATCAATCTAATTAACTTAGAATTTTTTTATATCAAATACATAAATTAATAATAATCATTACTTAAATTTTAAATATATAAATAATATGGTGATTATTTTGAAAAATGAAATTTTATATGAATTACTAAAAAACAAAGAAACAATACTAATTGATTACATATATAAAAAATATTATGCATTTATTAATAATTTTTATAATTATGTTATTAATAAAAGTTTTATTAAGTTAAAACCTTTAGAAATTAATTTTGCAGGTTTTATACCAGAATTTATAGAATCAATTTCCAAAATTCAAAAAGACATATTTTTAAAATATGGATTTTTAAGATTATTAAAAAAACTTATGATTCAAAAAATAATTATGATTAATAGAGAGCAAATGACTCATAAAAGAAGTACTTTATCAATGACATATTTTGGAATATCAGATTATATTTGTTTAGATAATGAAACTCCAAGAAGAATGAAAAATGAACCATTTTGAGATTTTTTTAAATCCGAATGCTACAAGGTTATAAAAAATAAAATTCAACTCCAAATTATTGATTTAATATTTAAGGAATACAAACCAAATGAAATATCAAATATATTGAATATGGATGTAAAAAAAATATATAATCACATTTTTTATATTAAACAAACATTTTTTATACCTATATATTGCAAATATTTTAATTAAAGTATATAATATATTTAACAATTGGTGTTTTTGCCAATTTTTTTTTATACAAACGAAAGGAGAAATAAATGGGAGTCAGTATAAAAACTGCCAAAAAAATAGGTTTATTTGCAGCAATTAGTATTTTAATCGGTTCAATCATTGGAATTGGTATATTTTTTAAAAATAATACTGTCTTTCAAAATAATGATAACAATGCAATTGGTGTACTAATTTCATGAATACTAGCATCAATTATTTCTCTTGCAACTGCATATAGTTTTTCTGAAATTGGTTTTAATCATAGAAATGGCGCAGGTATTGGTGGAGCAGCTGAAAAGCATTTTGGACACAAATTTGGAAGATTTATTTCCTTTAATAATTCATTTTTCTATTTTGGCATTTTAAATTTAGCTGTTGCAATATTTAGTGCTGAATCTATTGTTAATATTTTTATGAAAGATCAAAATATTACAATACACATGGCAGCAGTGATGGTTATTGGTCTTGCACTAATATTTATATTTATTGTTTTTAATTATTTATCTCTAAAATGATCAACAAGATTTCAAATTGTATCAACAATTTTAAAATTTATACCATTGTCAATGGTTGCAATTGCTGGATTAGTATATGGTATTATGAATCCAGAATTATCATTATTTAACTCAAATAATTCAACCCAACATGGTTCACTATCAATAAATGGTATCCTTTCATCAATTCCTGCTATTTTGTTTGCTTATGATAGTTTTTTAGGAGTTGCAGCATTACAAGGAGAAATGGAAAATCCAAGAAAAAAAGTTCCATTAACTATTGTAATAGGTATGGGAATATGTATATTTATGTATCTATTTATAACTATTGGTCAAATTATGGTAAGTTCAGGGACAGCATATGGTGTATTTCAAACAATATTTGTAAACAACCCAACAGCAAGTAATGCATTTACAATTGTAATCTCTGTTTTTATACTTATTTGTGTACTTGGTGTTCTTAATTCCCTTGTGTTAGTTTCATTAAGAGCAAATGTATACGCAATTAGACATAGAATATATTACGGATATTGATGATTTGATAAAATGGGGAATTCTGATTTAAAAGTTGGTATGTATGTCGCATTTTTTGTATATACATTTTGATGAGTTATATTAATGATTCCTTCGGCAATTCTTAATACTGATGGATTTGTTGATGGTATATCTAACTTCCCAACACTTTTCATGTTTGCAATATATGGAACGATTGTTCTCAAAGGTTTTATAAATAGGTTTAATAAAAAAGTTCATGTCATGAAAATGCCAGGCTTTATAATCATTGCTCCAATTGCAATAATTGGTTGTTATTTAGCATTTGGATATCAATTCTTCTATTTCTTTAGTATTCATGCTTTTTTAAATCCATTTGAAAAAATTAATTGAGGGTTGTTTGCCACAGGTACATATACAATTAAAGCATATATGGGTTCAATTTGCTTTTTATCAATGTTACTAGGTTTTTGTGTGCTACCAATAATTAATGATTCTCTTCTTAAACTAAGATACAAACAAATGAAGTTATCAAAAAATAATTTATTAGTGAAGGAGTTGTTGTTTTAATATGGCAAAAAAAGTTACTTTAGTTTGTACAATTTGTTGTTCACGAAATTATCATACAACAAAAAACCAATATAGTACTAAACGATTAGAATTAAATAAATTTTGTCCTACTTGTAATTCAAATACTTTGCATAAGGAGACAAGATAATGAAGGATAAAGTAAAACGTAAACGGCTATTAAAAGAAAAAAAAGCGTCTGTAAAAATAACTAATAATGATTATATTAATCCAAATGATGACTATGAAACATTAAAAAGAAAACAAGAATTACAAGAACAAATTGCTGATCGAGAAAAAATTGATGTTTTAGATAAAAAAATAAAATTAGCTAAAATTAAATCAAAAGAGCTAAATGAAGAATTCAAGCGCAAGAACGCTTCGAAAATGTCACCTTCTCAATTTAGTAAAAAATATAAGAAAATTAAAAAAGAAAGAGAAAAGGTAATTAAACAATTAGAAAAACAATTATCTGAACTTAAAAAAGAATATGATTATAAATGAGAAACGGGTAATTTTAAAATAAAACGTTGATTTGTTGGTATGGGAAAAGAATTTTCTCGTATCTCATGAGCTAATAAAAAAAGTGTTTGAATTAGCTTTATTGTTGTAGTTGTAATTGTATTAATTCTTGCAACTATATTCTTAGGAATAGATAGATTATTTTCAATTTAAATTTAATAGAGGTAAATATTATGAGTAAATTAGATAAAATTCATGAATTATTAGATGTCCCGCAATGATATATAATAACTGCGGTCAGTGGGAATGAAGATTATGTTGTCAAAAATTTAAAAGGGAAAATTTCTTCATATGGATATGATGATCGTGTTGAAGATATTAAAATAATTAAAGAAAAAATTATTAGTGTTGATGAGTACAGTCAAAGCAATGCTCCATCAAGTGTAGGGAGAAAATTAAAAAATGTTGAATGAAGAACTATTGAAAAAAATGGTGAAGTTTATTATCAAAAAATAAAAACTGAAGAAAAGAATAAATTTAGTGGCTATATTTTTATCAAAATGAAAATGGATGATGACATTTGATTTATTATTCGGAACACTCAATTGGTTACAGGAATTGTTGGATCTAGTGGTAAAAATGCTAAACCAGTTCCTGTTTCAAGTGAAGAAATTGAAAACATTTTAAATTTATCTAATAAAGATAACATTATTGCTCAAGAACAAGAAAAAGGGAAAAATGTTAATAATGTTTATAAAAAAGATGACTCAATTATTCTTGAAAGTGTCACTTATTCATGTCCATTCCCAGTTGGAACAAAAGTTAAAATTAACTCTGGAAATATGAATGGAGAAATTGGGTATATTAAATCTTTAAATGATGCAAAAGGTATTGCTACAGTTGAAGTAGAAATGTTTAACAGAATCAATAAGATTGAGGTTGAATATTCATCATTAGAAGAAGTTGAATAAAAATATGATATAACTATATAACATATATTTAAATGTGTATGTAATTATTTATTAAAGAAAGATTAAAAAAATATGTATATATTACAACATGAAATTGGAGGAATTAACCCTTCATGAAGTAATCCTGATTTAAATGTCTTTTTTAACATTTTATTTCTATTAGGATTAGCAATTGTTGTTCCAAGTTTAATTGTATTAATAATTTCATTTTTTAAATTTAGATTATCTAAAAAAGTACAAATATATTTATCATCTTTTACTGCGGGATTAATTTTAATTTTAGGTACTGTTGGGTTAATTGCTGAGAGTGTCCATAGTTTACAAGAACATTTTGCACAACAAACTAACATTAGTTATGCCTCGTCAACTAGTCAAACTGTTGCAATTGTTGCATCTGGGGTAATTATTGGTGTTGCATTGGTTGTGCTAACAAAATGATTATTATCTAGAAATAAACATGAATTACATGAGCACCATCATTCTCATGGTCATAGTGAAGCTATTTTTAATGCTGCAGATATTGATAATAAAAAAATTAAATGATTGCCAATCATATTATTAGCGTTACATAGAAGTGTGGATGGAATTACATTAGGTTTAATGGCTAACACAGAACATAATGATGTTTTAGGATTTGAAAATTGAGGAATGTTAATTGTCTTTATTATTCACCTAATTCCAACATCAATAATAATTTATTTAATTCAATTAGATATTCAAAAAAATAATAAAGTCAAAGCAATTGGTTACACAATTTTAATAGGATTATTAATGGTACCATTCACATTTATTGGTGGTTATTTATCAAGTTTGTTTGATCAAGCTTGATGATTAATGCCACTATTATTTAGTATTTCAGGTTCACTAATGACAATTATGACCATTATGGAAATTATTCCAGAATTTATTCATTATAGAAATGCTGGTGCAAAACAATGATTAGGGATAATTGGAGTAATTGGACTAGGAATATTGCTAGCGGTCATTTTAATATCTATTCATTCTCATGGTGATGAACATACTAATGGTTTCAATTTGTTCATTAGTATGTCTAATAACTTAAAATTAATTAATATATTTTAAAACACCCATATGGTGTTTTTTTAATTATATAAAAACGTATTATAAAATATTAAATAGTGAATTATATGAGTTTTGGTATAATTGTAGGAATTTTAACATTATTGTTTACGTTTAGTGGGATAGGAATAGCAATATTGTTAAGATGAAAAAATAAGTTTACATTAACAATTAAAATTCTAGAAATTATTCTAGGAGTTTTTGGTTTAATATATTTTATAATTTTTAGATATACACAAGATGTAATTAACCTTATAAATTACCAAAATTCAACATTAGATATATCAATATATTACTCCAAAGTGTTATTACTTGATATGTGTCCATTCATGTATGTATTTTTAAACTTATGTTTTATATTTGATTATAAAAATAAATTAATTAAAGTTGTTAGTCTTTGAAGTATTATCGGCAGTTCCATCACAATTATAGGATCAATTTGAAATGCTAATGATGAAGGAAATCCTTGAAAATACATTTTTATTGGTTCACAAGAAGGAGCATTATATTATTTTATTCATGGATATATGCTAATATTTGGAACATTCTTTTATGTTTACAATAATAGATTAAATTTCATTAATGTCTTAGGAGCTCATATATTAGCTGGAACTTATTTAATATATGTTTTGATAATTGTAAAAACACTTAATATTACTCAAAATGCAACAGGACTTGTTGAATATGATTGAATGAATGTTAATGGAGAATATCATCAAGTGTATGAAGTGTTCAATATAGGTTACCCAGATATTATGTTTTTATCATACTTTTTAGTATGATTAGAAATGGTAGTATTAATAATTTTAAGAAATAGCTTTGCTAAACCAACTTTGCAATGATTTTGACCAAAAATTGTATATAAAAAGATTAATTTTTGAAATATTTATTCAAAAAAATGATATGAGTTTCGGTTAAAAACTATATAACAAATTATAAATATTTATTATACATTTCAACCATGTTTTATGGCTTCTAATTTAAGGATGTTTACATCATTTTCCAGTTTATCTAAACGAGAATTAACCTTACTAAATTCTTCTTTTACTTCAGTTTTAAAATTATTTAAATCATTTTTAACTTCTGTTTTAAATTCATTAAAATTATTTTCTAAGTTTCCAACTCTAGTTTTTAGATCACTAAATTCCTCTTTTAAATTTAAAACAACTTCAAGAATTGT
>CALUPI010000029.1 GCA_944322645.1 uncultured Ureaplasma sp. | reverse complement strand
ACATAATAATGATACTAAACCAAAACTAAATAAATCAATTGTTAAATCTTCTAATTGTTTATGACTACATAATAATGATACTAAACCAAAACTCGTTATCATAACTTAACTCTTCACCCATAAGTTTATGACTACATAATAATGATACTAAACCAAAACACTTATAAAAATGTTGGTGAAAAAACTACAGTTTATGACTACATAATAATGATACTAAACCAAAACATAATTTTAATATATTATCACATAATAAATGTTTATGACTACATAATAATGATACTAAACCAAAACTCAGTTTCAGCAGTTGATAAACCAAAATAAGGTTTATGACTACATAATAATGATACTAAACCAAAACTAATGAAATTCTAGCTTTATGTGGTTCAAGGTTTATGACTACATAATAATGATACTAAACCAAAACCTAAATCTTTACCTATATTGAACATTGTATGTTTATGACTACATAATAATGATACTAAACCAAAACTTGATATTATTACCAAAATATTTAATGTTTGTTTATGACTACATAATAATGATACTAAACCAAAACCCTTTCTTTAATTAAAAATAATCTTTACTAGTTTATGACTACATAATAATGATACTAAACCAAAACAATTTAGCATAATTATCATTATCTTTAAATGTTTATGACTACATAATAATGATACTAAACCAAAACGAGATAGCATAAGTAAAATGTGATAATGTGGTTTATGACTACATAATAATGATACTAAACCAAAACTTTGCTTTTGGCTCAAAAATTAACCCAAATGTTTATGACTACATAATAATGATACTAAACCAAAACAAATCATATTGTTTAGAGTTTAGTAATTTTGTTTATGACTACATAATAATGATACTAAACCAAAACTTTAATTTATCTAACTTTTCATTATATTTAGTTTATGACTACATAATAATGATACTAAACCAAAACAAATACTAATATCTTTATCTTTTTTATTAAGTTTATGACTACATAATAATGATACTAAACCAAAACTTATCAACAGAATTTGAAGTTTGAACTTGAGTTTATGACTACATAATAATGATACTAAACCAAAACGTAATCTATTAAATTTAGTTTTAGCATAAGGTTTATGACTACATAATAATGATACTAAACCAAAACATGATATTAATAATGATAAATTATTATATAGTTTATGACTACATAATAATGATACTAAACCAAAACGTCAAATTACCAAAAATTTGACAAAATTTCGTGATTTTTTTAAATATTATTGAGTTTTCAAAGTATCAATTGACTATTTATATCATTTTTATGAAGTAACTCAACAATATTATTGTGATCAATATTTATATTTAATTTTGATTGTAAATAAACACATAAATGATTAATATCTAATACATCAAAATAATCATAATTATTTTTCATAATTGTTAAAATTTCAAATTCTTTATAGTTTTGGATATATTTTTCAAAATTGTTAGTTAATACTAAAAAATGATGTTGATTTAAAAATTTAGACAAAAATTCTAAATTAATTCATTCAATATTATCAAATATAATTAGTTTCTTATCATCAAATACATTATTTAGAATTATTTCTAATAAATTCTGATCCAAATATTTATCATTTAATAATTCAAAAAACATACTAATTAATTTAGAATTATCCCCTTCATTAATTTCTAGTAATTCATATTGATATTCACCATTTATAATATTTATAATTTGATTAATATTTTCATAATTAATTATTTTGTATTCAAATAAAAGTTCAATAATCCTTGAATATATATTAGATTTTTTATTTAAATTCATAAAGTCTTTTAATTGACTAAAATTATTAATATAAATAATATTTTCATTTTTAATTTTATAATCATCTATATATATTGATGAGTCTAAAATTATATCCTTATAAAATAAATTAGGATTATTGGATTGTAATATTTTAATACCATTATAATCAAGATCTATATTAATATTATTTTTTATAATTTTTAACATTATATTTTAATATACCTTTCTGCATTATTATAAATTTCATTTATTTTTTTCTTACCTAAAATCATTACCATATTTTGGTATTGTTTTTCAGTAACTGTTAACATTCGTATATTTCCATTATTTGGAACAAATTGGTATAATTTTTTTAATTCTTTATCAACCTTTAATTGAGTATTAATACATTTTACATAAACAGAAAATTGAATCATTGTATACCCATTTTTTAATAAATGTTTACGAAATTGACTATATTCTTTTTTCTCATATGATTCAACAGTTGGTAGATCAAATAATAGTAATATTCTCATATTTCTATAATCACTCATTATAATCTATTTCAATAGTTGGTAATTGTTTGTGTTCAACAATTGCATCTATAAAGACATCAATTGCTTTATTAATAAAATATTTAGTTCCATTAATAATCATTTTTCTATTAAAACAATCTATTAATGATTGTTTGTGTTCATAAAAATTAACTTCACTATTTTCATAAATTTTATATACTTCATAATCAATTAAAATTCGAAACGGTTCCATTAAATCACTTGCAAGTGCATAATAGTTATGTCATGATTTATGAAAAATAGCAATTCGAGGATCTAACCCTTTTTTAATTATTGATCTAGTAACATATGAGCGAAGAATTGTATAACCATAATTTAGTAATGAATTGTAATAATCATTATTGTGTCGTTTAAAACTCAATCCAAATAAAGCATGTCAAAATAATTTTGATGCATGTCCTTCACGGTTGGAAATATCATAATCTTTTATTTCATTTCTTAGAATGTTAATTTGTTCAGCAATTTTTATATCTAAATTAAAATTAACTAAAAAATTATATTGATTAGTTATTTTTAAATAAATAATTTCTTTTCATAATTTTGCTTTAAATGTATTATCTCATTTAAGTTGATTTTCTAATACTTTTAGAGTATTATAGTTACCAATTATTGGCACAATATTAGAAGTTGGTAAATAATTTTTATCACATATTATTACTACAACATTATTTTCCATTAATTCATTAATTAGATTAATAGAAATTTGAGTTTTATAATTATTAATTAATAATGTATCAATATCATTTATGGGAATTATTATTTTGTCATTTTCTTTTCTGATTACAATATTGTTTAAATATAAATTTAAATGATCACCTTGTTCAATTTCAACTATTTTTCAACCCATTTTTATATTTATATTTGAACGTTTTAGATAAATTGCCCACTATTTATTTTATATTCTTTGTCGATTTTTAATGGAATATTTCAACTTCCACTAAATTTTGATAACCTATAATTGTTAAAAAAATTGATATATTCTTTAATTTTTAAATGTAACTCAAGTAATGTTACTTTATTCGTAGGGTATATTGTAAATCATTCACATTTAATGCGTTTTCAAAAATCCTCAATCCAACGATTATGGTATGAACTACCTACAATACCCACTGATTGCAAAATATTTCTAGATTTTAAATAATCTTGCACTTCATAACTTAAGTAACTTGAACCATGATCAGTATTAATAATTTTAGTAGTCATTGGTAATTTTCGATAATGTTTTAAGACAGTCT
>CALUPI010000028.1 GCA_944322645.1 uncultured Ureaplasma sp. | reverse complement strand
AGTTTTGGAAAGATTTAATTTTTGAATATTTTGGTTATATAAACTTACTGCGTCATAAATTCCTCTACTCATTGTTGATGGAACCGAATTATCAGTTGGTAAGTGATTATATGTTGGAGATAGGCTACCTTCATAATTTACTGTAATTAAATTTGAATTATCATCTTTATATTCTATATTAAGAGCATTATTAATAACATAATTATTGGGTTTGTTTATTCTAATTTTGTCATAAACAATACTATAACTTGTAGATATATTAGTAAATAATTCAGGGTCAAATGAATCTTCTGAATAAGTTTGAGCAGTAGTTGATGAATCATTCTTTTTAAATCCAGATTTATTTAATAAATTATTAACTCATTGTTCATTACTTTTCAAATAATCATTGTTTATTTCAAATACAGGCATATTATTGTATGTAATAATAGCCTTGAAATTATTTGTTAGACCATTATTATTATTTTCTATTGGAATGTATTGAGATGGAATATTAGTTGAGTTAATATTTTCAATTTTGATAAAGTTATCAATAAATACGTCATTTGGTTGACCTAGATAATTGTTGTTCTTTACATATGATGTAGTAGGTTGAGTTGCATCATAATATGTAAATTGGTGCATATCAATTGCAGAATTGAAATCATTATATTGGTCATTTTTTACACCAAATATATCACATAATTTGTTATAAACATCTCAAGAAAATTGTGGAGTTTTCTTCTTTCCACTATCAATTGTCAACCCACTAACTACATCATGGTTAAAGATATTATAGTTATATAAATATGTACTATTATCTCCATTTTTTGTTACCACACTCAATATATTATCCCCAACCACATCTGAATATTCATATTGGTTTAAGAAATTATATATATCTATATTGCCATCTTTAATTTGATTAAGAGCTTGATCAAATGCACTAGAAACAATAGAATTATACAGATCGGAATTTGAGTTAGTTAAGTTAGAGATAAATTTTGAAAAACTAATTTTAGCACTATTTGTTGTTGCCTTATAATCACTGTTTCAACTATTTTGAGCAATTTGAGCATTTTCATCAATATAAGGTCTAACTCCAAATGTTAGCATATAGTTATCAGTAAATTCTGCACCTTGTTCTGCATATAATTCTTCACTTTCAGTTAAAATAGTTGCAACATTGTGACACTTATTACCAGTATTATAATTCACCTTTGGCATATTAGCTTTAATGGTTGCTTGATTAATATTATCAAAAAATTTACGTGAATTATCATTGTCTATTATATCTGCATGCTCATAATCTTTCACTTGAGTTCCACCATCTTTTTTAGGTAATTTGTCTCATTTTATTTCATAGATTTGTTCAAATTCATCACGGTTAGTGTAAATATGAGCAAGAGTATTAAAATCATCATAATTTAATGCTTTAGTGGTAATACTTAATTGTGGATTATCATTCTCACCAAAATGTCATAAGAAACGTCAATCTTCAGGATCGTCAGGATAAATTACAGAAGAATTACCATTAGTTCCATCGAACACTGGGATATTATCATATATTTTTGATTGATCTCCTTGTATTAACACATATGGTTTAATATAAATTTCAGTTTTGATAATAGCATTGTTTTCTAAAACATTAAGAATCACATTACTTAATTCTTGTCTTAAATTAGTTTTAAAAGTAGATACAAAATTAGATCATTGTTTTACCAAGTCACTTGTTACTTCATTGCTCTTTGAATAAGTTGTAGGAGTGTTTGCTTGATTATCATCTTTTCCAACAAATTTTAAAGCAAATGGACTTGGACCACTATTAGTGTTGTCTTTGTTAATAATCCAATCATATGCAATCTTTTTAAATGTCTTAATATCATCTTTATTTAATGGATTAATTTTCACTTTATTGTTTTGATAATCTTTTATTTCATAATAGGCAATTCCCATTGAACTGAAACTATTCATTGAGTATTTTGCATCTTCTTCATCCAAAAAATAGTTACCTTTATAATCATAATAATTAGCCACCAATGTAGAAGCATTTACAAATGATTTAAGTGCTTTATCATAATCATTAGTATATCTACCATTTGCATCCATGTAAGCTAAGCTGATTTTGTTTAGGTCATATTTTTGAATTGGATTGTTTGCTAATATAATACTACCATCTTCATTTTTATTATTAATTTGACCAATAAATTGTTGAGTATTAATCCCATTAATTTGTTCAATTAAATCATCATATGCATCATTTAAATTTAAATAATTTTTATTGTTAAATTCAAATGGAGCATTATTATTTCAATCTTCTTCACTCATTCTTGATTCTAATTGAATAGTTGAACTAGATTTTGATTTAAGCATTAGTGGAGCAACTGTTCCTGCAATTATTGAAGCAACTCCAATTGAACTTAAAGCAATGGATAAAATAATTTTATTTTTCTTTAACATAATCAATCTCCTAACTAATTAATTTTTACTAAACTATTTACAAACCATTTATTAAATTGATCTTGGTTGTTAAAATACAGTTTTTCTCCATTTGAATCTGTATAAGTTAATACTTCTTTATTATACATTTCTAATAATACACTATTATTATTTGTTGTTGTTTTTAAAATGTATTCAACTGCATCATCTCGATTAACAAAATATTTTTTAACTCCAGGAACTAATTCAACTAAATAAATGTTTAAATTATAAACTGAGGTATTAAAGCTATCAAATAAGCTATTATTGTATGCATATAAATTAGACTTTAAAACTGTTTTTGACTTAACATCAAATGAATCTACAAAACGATTAGTTATATAATCATAAATTTCATTTATTTGCATACTACGAGTATTTGTTGAATTATTAGAGTCATCCTTATTTGAATTATAAGTTATATAATTTTGGTTTTGAATAATTGAAATTGAATCATCAACTCTAGTTTCATTTGATTTATTTGGTACACATCTTCAATCATATGCATTAGTTGCTATTAAACTATTATTAGCATATCCACATATTAAGTCTTGACCTGGTTTTGAAAATGGTTCATAATATGGAAATGGCATATGGAAAGATGTTTGATTATTAGAAGGATAGCCATCTTTATCCAATTCAGGTAATTTGGCAATATAAACTGGTTGAATTCTATCTAGAATTTCAGTTTTCATATTATCTTTAAAATCATTAATATTATTAAACTTATAACCATTAATAAATAATTCATTACCAATATCAATTAAATTTGAAGATGAATCTTTTACTTTTTGAGCTAATACTTTATGAGTATTAGAGGAATTACTCTCTGAAACTAAATTTGGATTAGGTTCGATTGAATATACTCATGAATATTTTGAATTTTCATTGTTATCAATTTTATCGTGATCTAATAAATACTTAATAACATTTTTTCTCACAATTGAATCATCATCATCGATATCGGTATGGTGATCAAAATAAATAACATCACTATTTGAACAAGTTATTAATTGAATAGGAGATTGCATTTTTAAATCATGGATGGTTCTTTTTTGTTCATTCCATAATCCTCAAAATCTCTTCATTACTAGTCCACCATCTCAATAATATTTGGTGTTGCTACTATCATTAATTTTGTATTCATAAATTACCTGTTCTGCTTTTCCAATAGCATTGGCAATAAATGAGAATACAAAACCAACTGATTGAATTATTACATTTATTGGAGGTGGGGCAAATTGAGAGGCAATATCACAAATTGATGAACAGATATTCATTACTCCGCCAGCTATTAATTCATCTTGTACATCATCAAAATAAGGATTATTAACATTTGCTATTATTCCAACAATTGAATTGGCAATATTATTAATATCTCCTAATACTTTTGTTCCAATTTCAAATTTGTCACTTAAAGTTTTTTCATCAATTTTACTAACTTCAACCATTATTTTTGATGTTTTCAAAATTGTTGTTTCATTAGATAATGACAATGATGCTTTTAAATTAGATTTAATTTTCTTAGCTCCAAATAGATTAAATTGATTTTCAAAAATTCCATCTTCATTATCAAAGACAGTTGAACTAGAATTATTAATAAATGATTGAACTTCTTTTACACTATCTAATTTAAATCCTAAATTCAAATTTGTTTGCTGTATATAACTGTTTTCAATAAATATTTGGGCAAATGATTTACTAGCTGCACGACTATTATTTACAATTGAATAATCTGGATTAACATTTAATATATTTTGTAGATTTACAAATTCATTAAATGAAGTTGAATCTAATGAATTATTATTGTTAATATAATTATTAATTGTGTTTTCAATATTGCTAAATTTTGAATCTAAATCATTTGATGAATTATTTTGGTTTAAATTAACTTCTAATAAATTAGCAACATTTGTTCCTCATTTAGAAATTGTGTCATATAATGCTTGAAGTTGATCAATTGTAGAAAATTGACTATTACCCAATTTAGTAGATCATTTAGCTTTAATTGCATTTGCAGTAATTTGATCTGAATTACTACCATCAGCTAATAATTGAAACAAATAATCATCTTCACTAACTTTATAGTTAATTTGTAATGTGTTTTGACTATTACCAATTGCTTTAGTTAGAACATAACAAGCCGCAACTAAACTTTTATAATTTTTTATTAAGTCATAACCATTTAAAATTCCATTTAAATTAGTTCCATCATTACCATATTGATTAATTTGAAAATATTGGGCAAAATCAAATCTATGCATGCCATCATATGATAATAATAGATCACCAAAAAAAGATTCTAAAATTGATTGAACACTATTACATAATTGATCAAAATACTCTTTTACACTAATTACTACATCTACATCAGCACTATAATTAATTAAATTATCAACTAAAAAATTGTAAATTGTAGGAATTGCATAAACTGTTGAATAATTTTTAGTATTTATTAGATTATTGTACATATTCACAAAATCATTATATAGACTTCTATTTGTATTTGAAGTTTTAACAGTTTTGATTTGCTTAATCATTTCACGTTCTTTAACATATAAAATAGAATTTGCTAAATTGTTATTTTCACATAATGATGAAATATAAAATAGTGGTGAATTTCCATCTCAACTTCGAGATATATTTCCACTTGAATCAGTACTGAATTGATTTTTAGTGTTAGGATCTAATAAAAGTAAGTCAAATAATCCTGCTAAAATACTAATTGCTTGACTTCTGATAATCTGTTCTGGTTTATCATCACTTTCATCTCATAAATCAGGATTTGTAATATTAGTTACATTTCCATCCGTTTTTAAAAAATATGGACCATACAAATTGTATTTTTCATTGACATTTGCATCTACCACATATAAGCTTTTATTATCAGTAGAAACTTTTTTCAAAACTGGTAAATCCTTCATGCTGATATTTTCACTTAAATTACCTTCAATTTCTCCAGTTTTTTTATTGTATTTTAAATATGTGTCTTTAGATCCATTTTGACCTTTTATTTTTAAATATTGATAAGCATTTGCACTTAAAAAGTTACTAATTTCATTAATAGTATTTTCATTATCATTCATATAAATAGAATCTGAAACTGCTACTCTATTTCCATTAATATCATTGATAACCACTTTTTTATAATTATTTGAATTTGCAACCTCAGCATTATTTGAAGAAGCACAAGAGTTGCTTAAAATTTGTTCACTATAAATTTTATTTAAATATATTTCTAAATCTTGTTTAGTTTTAAAATATATTCCATTAAAATAATATCCTTTATGGATTTGTAAATATGATTTTTTCGCATTTAATTTTGCATCGTCTCCACCTTCAAAATATCCACCGTCAGAACGTTCATAAATTGTTGTATAGTTATTATTAAAAGTTTGATCAGTTTCAGTATTTATATTGTATTTATACATTTCATTAATTGGAATAGATTTGTCTTCATTTAAATTATGAAACATATTGTTAGATGCTGCATTTTCAATTGTTGTAATTTGACTACTAATCCAATTATTTAAATCAAGTGCGGAATTAAAAACATGAGTAGCATTGTTGGCTATTAAACTATATAACTTTTGGTTAGAAACATTAAATTGTTCACTATTAACCAAACTTAGTGCATACTCATAAGCTTGGGCACTATTTGCAAATTGCTTGTTATCAAACATAACAGGACTATGAGAATC
>CALUPI010000027.1 GCA_944322645.1 uncultured Ureaplasma sp. | reverse complement strand
AAACTGATAATGGATTATTAAAAGAATATAAACCAACAGATTTCTTAATGTTATTTAAAAATGCTGGCACTAATAATCAGGTTACACCTTTAGAATTACATTATTGTGAAACTTATTCAGGAGTTGACAACATTAACCTATCGTTATCAAGTCAATTTATAAACTCAAAATTAGCTTTTAATTATGATCAATTAAGTGAATTAAAAGAAAGACTAAAAGTGTTTAATACCCCCGCTAAAGTTTATTTTATTTACCATAATGATAATTTATTAATCAAAGACAAAATTGAATACAATGCAAGTAACCCTGATTTTATTGATAACCCAGAATTGGTTATCCAAAATGCCTTACGCAAATATGGATTAGCACCTGAAACTTACCACATAATGTATAATATTGGCAATGGTTATGTAAGTTTGTTAAACAATGTATTTGTGTTATACAATTTCACATTGAATGATAGAAATTATTATTTTGATTCATTTGCCAATGCAAAAAATAAACTAATCAGTTACATTAAATATAATTCATACAAGATTTAAAAAATTTAGGAGACAAATTATGAAATTAAATAAAAAATTAAAATATGTTTTAGGTTCAATTGGATTAGCGGGACTTGCAATAATTCCAGCCAGTGTTGGATTGGTGAGTTGTTCAAAAAAGGAAGAGAAAGATGTTATTGAATATTATCAAGATGCTCAAGGGGCAATTTTTGAAGGTCAACCAATGCAGAAAGGTTCATATCCATTCAAATGTGATTTTAATTTAACTGACAAAACTTGTTCAATTGTTGATTGAACAAGTGATGAACCAAATTATAAAACTCTTAATTTGGGAGATAGAGATGGTGTAGAAGCAGATATGCAAAACAAAAACAATACAATTCGTATCCCTTCACAAGTTATATATAATGGTGAAATATTTTCAGTAGTTTCATTTTCAAGATATAGAAATATTCATTTTTTGGATAAAGATAGTGATATTGCTAATAATGCTCATTGAGATATTGAGAATCTTGATTTATCAAACATTAGTAATTTAATTCAACGAATTGAATTTGATTCAAATTTAAAACTTATAAATGATCATGAAAAATTTTCTCTTGATGAATTATCTACAACTATTAGTATGGGTAATACTAATAATTTATTAGCTGTTTATCAATTTCCTGAAGTTCTTATGGACCTTTCATCTTCGCCTAAATTAGATTATATGACTCCTAATAAAAATGGTACTATGACACCATTTGTAAGAGATTGCCCTAAATTAACAATTTCATGAATTTCAGATAATATACGTTCTTTTTACTATGAACAATTTGCCAATTGCACTAGTTTAATGTCAGTTAAAAATTTTAATAACAACACATTAGAAACTATTAGCCATAATGCATTTGAAAATTGTAGTAGTTTAGAATCAATTACTCTCCCTGATAGTGTCAAAAGAATTGAGAGTAAAGCATTTTCTGGTTGTTCAAGTTTAACTAGTATTAATATTCCTGATGGTGTTATATATATTGAAGACCTAGCATTTTCTGGTTGTTCAAGTTTAACAAGTATTACTATTCCTGAAAGTGTAACATATTTTGGTGAATTTATTTTTGGTTATCTACTTCCTGAAGGTTTTAAAATTTATTTCCATTCTCAACAACAATTAGATTTATTTTTAGAAACAAATTCAAGTGCAAAAGAATACTGCGAGGTAATTTCAAACTAAATTTATGAAAACCAAATTAAAAATATTTTTAAGTTTTCTAGTCTCAATCGGATTTTAATTGGTGCAATTATAATTACAATTCAAATGGCTCACATTGAATTAGAAACCAATCAAAGTTTTATTGATTTATATGGCAATTATCTTGCCTTGATGATTGTTTTATATTTTCTCTTCCTCTGCTCTTTTATATATGGCATAGTTAATTTATATATCCAATATAAAAAAAGAGAAGTAGAGAAATATAAACAACAACAATAATATAATTTAGTTTTAGTGATTTTTATGTTTAATATGGATTTATTAGCTTTATTAATTTATATAAACAAAAATTCACGATTTAGGTTTAATATACCTAAATCGAGTTTTAGCAATAAATACAACCTAGACAAAATTACCACGGCATATATGGATCTATTTAATTATTAAAACTAATTTATTATTGTAAGTATTATATAAATAAAACCGTATTAAAGAATTTAAAACAAAAGTTAAATCTAAAATGATATTATGAATGATTTATACATCTTAAAAACAATATATTAATTTCCTTAAAACTAAGGCAATAATACATTGATTGAATATATGAATATATTTTTATAATTTTATTTTAGATGTTCATAATAAAAATATTGATTCAAATTAAATAGTTTTTTTCAAGATTGAATTTGAATAATATTAGTTTTAATTGCTATGGCAATTATAATTCTGGTAATTATTACAACATTGGTTTTAAGACATAGAAGAAAGTAAATATATTAAAACATTAATTTGGCAATTCCATTTTAATGTTTTTTTAATATCTATTTAGTAAATTTTGAAATTTTTTCCTTATTTATTAAAGAGGTGAAAAAGAATGAAAAACCAAAACTCTAAGTATAAACAAGTTCTACAAGATTATGATGTTGAATCAGTCGAAGTTCACAATTATGTTTTATCTGCTAAATTAAAAGATAAAATAAAGAAGGAAAAGTCAAATAATATTGCAAAAGAAAAGGAATCTAAAATGGCCAAAAAAAGTAAAATTGATATGTTATATGATATTGTTTTGGAGATGAAAACTGAGTTTAATGATTTTAAAACTGAAGTTAAGTCTGAAATTCAAGAGATTAAGAATGATTTAAATAATTTTAAAATTGAAGTAAGAGAAGAATTTAGTAAGGTTAATTCTCGTCTTGATAAACTTGAAAATGATGTTCATATTTTAAAACAAGATATGAATGCACTTAAATCTGAAGCTATTAAATATGGGTGAAATGTTTAAAGAAATTTTTATAATTTAAATATTGCTATAAAATATTTTTCTATTAAGTCTAATAAAATATAGTTAAATTTATATATTCTTCATAATGTATTGATTATCTAACTAGATTAATAAACAAATTCTAATAAATCAAAAACAGGCTATAAAATTAAATAATTATTTTAAACTGTATTTTGTACTAGTAATTATTCCTTAGAACGTTTTAAATAAATTGCCCACTATTTATTTTATATTCATTATCAATTTTTAATGGAATATTTCAACTTCCACTAAATTTTGATAACCTATAATTGTTAAAAAAATTGATATATTCTTTAAT